>CANQAQ010000001.1 GCA_947589275.1 uncultured Bacilli bacterium
CATTATGAATAATATTAAGTAAATATATATTAAAAAAGTTATGTAAATAACATAACTTATATATTTTAATTACTAAAAACTATGTGACATCTTTTTGTTAACAGTTATTGGCACTGATACTGGATTATATATTTTCCATGTACTTACTATACAATCTAATTAAAAAGAACTTTTATAAAAGTTCTTCTTCTAATACATCTAATGGTTCTTGATCAAAGAATTCATTTTCAAGTGTAAACTGTGTATCTTGATATTTTCTTACACCAGTACCAGCAGGAATTAATTTACCAATTATAACATTTTCTTTTAATCCCTCTAATTTATCTACTTTTCCTTTAATTGCAGCATCAGTAAGAATTCTTGTAGTTTCTTGGAATGATGCAGCTGATAAGAATGAATCAGTTTCTAGAGAAGCTTTAGTTATACCTAACATAAGTGGTCTAGCAGTAGCTGGTTTTTTACCTTGAAGTATAACCTTTTTATTTTCTTCAGTAAATCTGTTTAATGAAACAACTTTACCTTCTAATAAAGTAGTATCACCACCATCAATTATCTTCATTCTTGCTATCATCTTACGTACTATAATTTCAATATGTTTATCTGCTATATCAACACCTTGTGAACGATAAACTTTTTGAACTTCTTGTACTATATAATTTTGTACTGTTATTGGATCTGTTACTGCAAGTAACTCCTTAGGATTAATAGCTCCTTCGTTTAATCTATCTCCTGGATTTACTTCATCACCAACAGAGACTCTAAGTTTTACACCATAATTTGTTGTTTGATCTCTTGTTTCTTTATCATTAGTAATACTTATTTTATACTTACCATTTTGATTTTCAATTTTTGTAATTTTACCTTTTATTTCAGCAACACTTGCTTTTACTTTTGGATTACGTGCCTCAAATAATTCTTCAACACGAGGTAAACCTTGAGTAATATCGTCTCCACCTGCAACACCACCTGTGTGGAATGTACGCATAGTTAATTGTGTACCAGGTTCTCCAATAGATTGTGCAGCCATAATACCAACAGCTTCACCAATTTCC
This sequence comes from uncultured Bacilli bacterium, assembly GCA_947589275.1. Classification (GTDB taxonomy): domain Bacteria; phylum Bacillota_I; class Bacilli_A; order RF39; family UBA660; genus CAG-433. The sequence goes on from CANQAQ010000001.1 coordinate 1,053, forward strand.
GCAATATTACTAGTTGCTAAGTTTCTACCATAACATTTTTGACATACACCATTTTCTGTTTTACATGTTAAAGTTGTTCTTATTTCAACACTAGTTATTCCAGCTTTTACTATTTTATCTGCGATTTGTTCAGTTATTAATTCATTTTTATCAATAATAACTTCTTTAGTTTCTGGATTAATAACTTTTTTATTTGTAAATCTTCCTATTATACGTTCTGATAATGATTCAATTACGCTTCCATCTTTATCATTAACAAATGCACTTACTACAACACCTTGAATAGTACCGCAGTCTTCTTCCTTAACAATAACATCTTGAACTACATCAACTAAACGTCTTGTTAAGTAACCAGAGTTTGCAGTTTTAAGAGCTGTATCAGCACTACCTTTACGAGCACTATGTGTAGATAAGAAATACTCTGATACAGAAAGACCTTCCTTAAAGTTAGAGAATATTGGTATTTCAATAGTTTGACCATTTGGTCTTGCCATTAATCCACGCATACCAGCAAGTTGTCTAAATTGTTCTATACTACCACGAGCACCTGAGTTCATCATGATAAATATAGGATTTTCTTTATCAGTTTGTGATATATGATTAAGTTCTTTTTTAATTTCTTCATTTGCATTATTCCATACATCAAGAACTTTTTCATATCTTTCTTCTTCTGTTATTAAACCACGTTTATATTGTTTAGTAATTTGTTCTACTTTCTTATTTCCATCTTCTATAATTTTTTCTTTATTATCACTAGTTACAACATCAAAAGCAGACATTGTAATACCAGATATTGTTGAATATTTAAATCCTAAATCTTTTAATTTGTCAAGCATTATAGAAGTTTCAGTAGTTTTATATCTTTTAAATACTTGTGCGATTATATTTTGAAGACTCTTTTTACCAAGAGGTTCATTAAGTGGTAAATTCTTTATAAATTCTTTTAAATCTACACCACGTGGTGCAAAGAATTTACTAGGTGTAATTCTATCTATATTTTCACTACTACCTTCATTTATATATTGATATGCATCAGGTAAAATCTCATTAAATTTAAGTTTACCAACTGTAGTAATTAAATATTTATCTTTTTGAGTATCCATAAATACCTTATGTTTAAATGAATTTACAGGTAAAGCAATTCTTGTATGTAAATCTATTTCACGTCTTTCATAAGCCATTAATGCTTCATTAGCATTTTTAAATACTCTTCCCTCTTCATCTGTTACTTTTTCCATAGTTAAATAATAATTACCTAAAACCATATCTTGTGATGGAGTAACTATAGGTTTACCATCAGATGGTTTAAGAATATTATTTGCACCTAACATAAGAATTCTAGCTTCTGCTTGAGCTTCCTCAGATAAAGGAACATGAACAGCCATTTGGTCTCCATCAAAGTCTGCATTAAATGCAGTACAAACAAGTGGATGTAGTCTTATAGCTTTTCCATCTATTAACTTAGGTTCAAATGCTTGAATACCAAGTCTATGAAGAGTAGGTGCACGATTTAATAATACTGGATGTTCTTTAATTACTTCTTCAACTATATCCCATACTCTATCATCTTGATTTTCTATCATCTTTTTAGCAGATTTAATATTATGAACTATCTCTTTTTCAACTAAACCACGGATAACATGTGGTTTAAATAATTCTAAAGCCATTTCTTTTGGTATTCCACATTGATACATTTTAAGTGATGGTCCAACAACTATAACTGAACGACCAGAATAATCAACACGCTTACCAAGTAAGTTTTGTCTAAATCTACCTTGTTTTCCTTTTAACATTCCACTTAATGATTTTAAAGGTCTATTAGAAGGTCCAGTAACATTTCTTCCACGACGACCATTATCAAATAATGCATCAACTGCTTCTTGAAGCATACGTTTTTCATTTTGTACAATAATTGAAGGTGCTCCAAGCTCTAATAATTTCTTTAAACGATTATTACGATTTATAACACGTCTATATAAATCATTTAAATCAGAAGTTGCAAACCTACCACCATCAAGTTGAAGCATTGGTCTTAAATCTGGTGGTATAACAGGTATACAATCTAATATCATCCATTCAGGTCTATTACCAGATTCCCTAAATGAATCTAGAATTTCAAGTCTTTTAATTAATCTTACTCTTTTTTGTTCTTGAGCACCAACTAATTCTTTTCGAATTTCTTCAATTTCTTTATCAATATCAACTTCTTGAAGTAATTTTTTTATTGCTTCTGCACCCATTCCTACTTCAAAACCATTACCATATTTTTCATAATAAATTCTATATTCTTTATCAGATAATGTTTGTTTTTTCTCAAGAGGAGCATTTCCAGGATTGATAACAACATAACTTACAAAATATAATACTTCTTCTAAGTCTCTTGGTGACATATCAAGTACAAGACCAATACGAGATGGAACACCTTTAAAAAACCAAATATGAGATACTGGAGTAGCAAGTTCTATATGTCCCATACGTTCACGACGAACTTTTGCTTTAGTAACTTCTACACCACATCTATCACATATTATATCTTTATAACGTATTCTTTTATACTTTCCACAAGCACATTCATAATCTTTAGTTGGTCCAAATATTTTTTCACAATATAAACCATCTCTCTCGGGTTTTAATGTACGATAATTAATTGTTTCTGGTTTTTTTACTTCTCCATATGACCATTCACGAATCTTATCGGGAGAAGCAATAGATATTTTTAAACCTTCAAACTTTCTTGCATCCATTATTCTTCAACCCCCTCTTCTACATTAGTTTCATCTACTGATATAACATCGTCTAAATTATTTTTCTTTATATCTTTTATTTCTATTTCATCTATTGAAAGAGCATTATCTTCTCTATTTTCTTCATTTTCTAACTCAGTTATTCCAATTTCTTTACCATCTTTATTTATCATTGCAATATCTAGTCCAAGTGCTTGGAATTCCTTTATTAATACCCTAAAGCTTTCTGGAACTCCAATTTGATCTATTCTATTACCTTTTACGATAGCTTCATATACTTTTACTCTTCCAACAACATCATCAGATTTAACAGTTAATATTTCCTGTAATATATTAGCAGCTCCATAAGCTTCTAGTGCCCAAACTTCCATTTCACCAAATCTTTGACCACCAAACTGAGCTTTTCCACCAAGAGGTTGTTGTGTAACTAAACTATATGGCCCTGTTGAACGTGCATGAAGTTTATCATCAACCATGTGATCTAGTTTAATCATATACATAACACCAACACTTATTCTGTTATCAAATGGTTCTCCAGTTCTACCATCATATAAAACTGTTTTACCATCTGGATCCATACCAGCTTCTGCCATCATTTCTTCTATATCACTCATTTTAGCACCATCAAATACTGGTGTTGCACAATAAACTCCTAATTTCTTAGCTGCCATACCTAAATGAAGTTCAAGAACTTGACCTAAGTTCATACGAGATGGAACACCAAGTGGATTAAGCATTATATCAACTGGTCTACCATCAGGTAGGTAAGGCATATCTTCTTGTGGTAATACAAGTGAGACAACACCTTTATTTCCGTGACGACCTGCCATTTTATCTCCTACTTGAATTTTTCTTTTCTGTACTATATAAACTCTTATTTCTTTTGAAACTCCGCTTGCTAGTTCATCATTATCTTTCTTTGTATAAATTTTTATATCATGAACTATACCATCTCCACCATGTGGTACACGTAAAGATGTGTCACGAACTTCTCTTGTTTTTTCACCAAATATAGCATGTAATAATTTTTCCTCTGAAGTAAGTTCTACCATTCCCTTTGGAGTAACTTTTCCTACTAAAATATCATTTTCATGAACTTCTGTACCAATTCTTACAATACCATCAGCATCAAGATTTTTTCTTGCATCTTCAGATACATTAGGGATATCACGTGTTATTTCCTCAGGACCAAGTTTAGTATCTCGGCACTGAATTGAATAACTTTCTATATGAACAGATGTATATACATCATCTCTTACTAATCTTTCATTTAATATTACAGCATCTTCATAGTTATATCCGTTATATGTCATAAACGCAACTACTAAGTTTTTACCAAGAGCAAGTTCACCTTTATCTGTACTTGGTCCATCAGCTATAATCATATTTCTTTCAACTTTATCCCCAGCTTTAACAATTGGTCTTTGATGATAACATGTTGCACCATTTGAACCTTCAAAATTCATTAGTGTATAAACATCTTTACCACCAGCTGTTTTAATAACTATTTTCTTACCATCAGCATATTCTACTACACCATCAGCCTTTGCTACTACAGTAGCACCACTATCACGAGCTGCCATATATTCTACACCAGTTCCAACAAATGGAGCTTCTGTTTTTAAAAGTGGTAAAGCTTGACGTTGCATGTTAGCACCCATAAGAGCACGAGTTGCATCATCATGGTCAAGGAATGGAATACATGATGCAGTTACTGAAATAATTTGTTGTGGAGAAACATCTATGTAATTAACATCTTCTGTTTTTACAATAATAGTCTCATTTCTAAAACGTGCTGGAACTTCCTTATCAGTTATTTTATTTCCATCTATATTTACCGTTGCTTGTGAAATAATGTAATCTAGTTCTTCATCAGCTGTTAAATAATCTATTTGATCTTGAAGAACACCATTCTTTACTTGTCTATATGGACTCATTATAAATCCATATTCATTAACTTTTGCATAACTAGCTAATGAAGTAATAAGTCCTATGTTTGCTCCTTCTGGAGATTCAATTGGACATATTCTACCATAGTGTGATTCATTAACATCACGAACCTCCATTGCAGCTCTATCACGAGATAAACCACCAGGTCCTAAAGCAGATAAACGTCTTTTATTAGTAAGTTCAGATACTGGATTTATTTGATCCATAAATTGTGATAATTGACTGCTTCCAAAAAACTCTTTTATAACTGCAGTTATTGGTCTAATATTGATTAATGCTTTAGGAGTTGCTTCTGATTCTTCTAAAGTAGTCATTCTCTCACGAATAACTCTTTCCATTCTAGTAACACCAATTCTAAATTGATTTTGAATAAGCTCTCCAACCTGTTTAACACGTCTATTTGACAAATGATCTATTTCATCTATTGATCCAATGCCTTGTAATAAATTTAAATAATATGACACTGAAGCATATATATCAGAAATAGTTAATCTTTTTGCATCTATTCTAGGATCATTACCAATAATAGTAACAACTTTTTCTGAATTATTTGGTGCAAAAACTTTAACAATTTGGACCATATCATATGTGTCAAGATCTTCATTTATTAATACTTGTTTTAAGTTTAAGCCATCTTTAAATAAAGGTTTTAATTCGTTTAGTACATCTCTTGTTATTTTTGTACCTTTTTCAAATTTTACTTTATTTTTTACAATTATATCTTCTGCTAATGTTTGTCCAAATAAACGATCACAAATATCTAATTTTTTATTAAATTTATATCTACCTACTTTTGATAAATCATATCTAAATGGATCAAAGAAACGTGCTATTAATTGATTTTTAGCACTATCTAAAGTTGCTGGCTCTCCTGGTTTTAATTTTTCATAAATTTCAATTAATGCCTCATCAGTATTTGATGTTGAATCTTTTTCAATAGTATTAAGTAAATACTCATCATCACCAAATAAATCTGTCATATCTTCATTTTTAGATAGACCAAAAGCACGTAAAAAAGTAGCCATAGTAACTTTTCTATTTCTATCTATTCTTACATCTACACAATCCTTACTATTAAGTTTATATTCAAGCCATGTTCCTCTATTTGGTATAATTTGTGACGTAAATATATTTCTACCATTTTTATCCATTTCTAAACCATAATAGACACTAGGTGAACGAACTAATTGAGAAACAATTACTCTTTCTGCACCATTTATTACAAACGTACCACTATCAGTCATAATTGGCATATCACCAAAAAATAATTCTTGCTCTTTTACTTCACCAGTTTGGTTATTAAATAAACGAGCTTGAACTTTTAAAGGAGCAGCATAAGTTGATTTTCTCTCTTTACATTCCTTTATTGTTAATCTAGGTTCATCAAAAGAATAATCACCTATTTCAAGCGATAATGTACCAGCGATATTATCAACAGGAAATAATTCATCTAAAACCTCTCTTATTCCTTCTTCTACAAACTTCTTATAAGAAGCTTTTTGAATTTCAAGCAAATCCTGTAATTCCAAAGAATTTTGAACCCTTGAAAAATCTCTTCTTTCACGATCTTTACATATTTTTTTGATCTTGTAAGCCACGCGCTTCACCCCTAACGATAATATTCAAAGAACATGTTTCCAACCCAAAAAAGAAACATAGTACCAATTTAAAATGTTATCAGAATATTAAATAAAAGTCAATCCATTTTTTATAAATAATTAAAAAAGATAACTTTCGTTATCTTAATATTTAAAAACTATAATTAATATGTTCTTGCATAACGTTCATATTCTTGTCCGTATTCTTTATAAATACTAGCGGTATATTTTTCTAATTCTTCATCTGATAATTCCAATTTCTCATCTAATTCATCCAATTGATTTTCTTGATTATTTGTATTATTTTTTCTTTCCATTAAAATCTCTAATTCTTTATATGAAATAGGCAATATACCATTTTCTCTAATTTGCTTTTTTAATACATTTTTTACATCATATATTGTTTTACCAAATGATTTGTTATATGCGCCGGATCTATATGCAAGTGAATCTGAATCTGAATATTCTGCTATTTTATTTAAAAACATTTTTCTTAATCTATCTTTTAAATATTCGACACCAACTTTAGAGCTTAACTCACCATTTGATTCAGTTATATAATAACTATAATCCTTTGTTCTAACTGTTAATACCACATTAGTAGATGGAAAATTTTTAAATCCAGCATATATTTCATATGTCCCATTTTCATCAAAAATAATTTTATATTCAATTTTAGCGCCAATAATTGCCTTCATTAATTCTTCTAAACTCTTTTTATTCATATTATTTGAACTCATAATCTAATTTCCCCCTTGTTCGGCCTAATATACTAACATATTATATATAATATGTCAAATTTTTTAAATTAGTTAATAACTAAACTATTTAATATGACCTTTTAATACGTAAAATCCTTTATCTTTTATTACTATTTCAAATTCATAAATATTTGAGAAATCATTAATAAGACTTTTTGCGCCTTGATCTTTTCTAATAACAATCCAAAGCTCTCCGTTATAATTTAGATATTCTTTTGCATTTCTAACAATATCATAAACTACATTTTTACCTGCATGAATCGGTGGATTTGTTATAATCATATCATATTTACTTTTTATATTTAGATACATATCACTTATAAATGCCTTAGCATTTTTTATTTTATTTATCTTTATACCCATATTTGATAGTTTAACTGCTCTTTCATTTATATCTATCATATCAACTTTATTATTATTTGATTGTATCGCAATATATATTCCAATTGGACCACATCCACATCCAACATCTAAAAAAGTTCTTCTATTATCTATATTTATATTTTCAAGTAATAATCTAGTTCCATAATCTAAACCTTTTTTATTAAAAACACCCTTATCTGTATAAAAAGAAAAATTTGTATTCTTAATTTTAACATCATATTTAGTTATATTACTTTTAAGTTTTTCATTATTTTCAAAATATTGATTCATATTATATCTCCAAAAAATATTTAAATAAATTTATATTATTATATATTTACTATTAAATTAATGCAACTATAGTCTAGTATAAATTCTAAGTAGCTAATTTTTATTTGACATCACTATATATACTTTATTTAATTTTTTTATTGTAGAATCAATTTTAGTCATTTCATTATTGTATTCAGATGTAAGCTCAGCAGTTTTTTTATTGTATTGATCAGTCAAAATTTTTTTATCCAAATTATATTTATTTATAAATTTGTCTATATTATTATTCCAATAACATATAAAATCTTCTATAATCATATCTAACTGTGAAGAAGACTCTTTAATACCTTCATAAACATTCGGATTAATAGCTAAATCTTGTATTCCATTTATAAAAGAAATAATTATATTTTTATATGTCTCTAATTTAAAGTCATCCATGTCAATTCTTATACTTGAATATGGATTATGGAATTGAACAATAGTTTCTAAAATTTTTTGAGTAATTGATAATGAAGTAATAGTTCCATTAGGAAACGGAATATTACGTTTACCAATTTGAATTAATAAATTAATACTAGAATCACAGTCTTCACAATCTGACATAATTTGATGAAATAATATATGAAAATCTTGATTGATATCTTTTTTTGCTGTAATATGCATAAAATTTTCTAGACTTTCACCATAATCTTCATAATAGTATTCTAAAGTTAAATTTTCATTTACCTCTACTATTATATTTTTATCACCACATGTTATTTTTTTACCATCTTCACTAGTAAAGGAGATTTCTCTTGAATTACTTTTACTATTTTTAAGTTGAAACTTTGATTCATACACAGAAGTAATATAATTTTTTATATAATTTTGATATTTTGACATACTTTCAAACTCCTTTATATAATTTAGCGAAATTTATATTACTAAAATCATTTAATAAAGTCAAGTTTTTAAATAAAAAATAAAAAACATAGATTTCTCTATGTTTAATTAAGCTATTTCTACAGAAGCTCCTGCTTCTTCTAATTTAGCTTTGATTTCTTCTGCTTCTTCTTTAGAAATGTTTTCTTTTACTGCTCCTCCATTATCAGCAATATCTTTTGCTTCTTTTAATCCAAGACCAGTAATATCTCTTATAACTTTAATAACAGGTATCTTAGTTGCTCCTGCACTTGTTAAAGTTACAGTTACTGAAGTAGGCCCTTCTTCAACTGCTCCTGCAGCAGGTGCTGCTGCAACTGCAACTGCACTTGGATCTACTCCAAATTCTTCTTTCATTGCATCTACTAATTCCTTAACTTCTAATATTGTCATTTCTTTTAATGAAGCGATAAAATCATCTTTATTTAATTTAGCCATTTTAATTTCCTCCTATTTTCTAAATTATTATTCACTTTTTTGTTCGCTAAGTAAATTTAAAGCGATTGATAAGTCTTTTAATGGTGCAATTAAACTACCAGCAAGCATAGTAAGTAATGCATCTCTTGATGGAATTTCTGACAATTTTTTTATTTCCTCTAAAGAAGAAATTTTTCCATCAACAATACCACCCTTAATTTCTAAAGCTGGATGCTCTTTTGCAAAGTTACTTAATGTCTTTATTGGTGCAATTGTATCAGTAGAATATGCTACTGCACTTGGACCTACTAAAACATCATCAAGATTGTAATTAAGACTATCTAGTGCTCTTTTAGTCAAAGTATTTTTCCATACTCTATAATTAGCATCATTTTCACGAAGTAATTTACGTAATTCTGCAGTTTCTAAAGCACTTAGTCCACGATAATCAAATAATATAAACGAAGCGTTTGATTTTGCTATATCAGTTATTTCATTAACAATCTGAGTTTTTGCTTCAATTATTTTTTGACTAGCCATTTCTTATCCTCCTATCAAAATTTATATCAAAAAAGTCTTTGTACGCAAGACAAAGACTTAAAATTTATTATTAAGAATTTGTCCTCGGTAAGAATTATTAAGCATAACTGCACTTACTGTCTTCGGTACATCAAAACTTTTTGATAAACTTATTATATATTATTATTTATTATTTGTCAAAAGAACTTAAATCTAATTTTATTCCAGGACCCATTGTAGGTGCTACTGAAATACTTTTTAAGTATTGACCTTTAACTGTAGATGGTTTTGACTTAACAAGTACATCTATAAAAGCTACTAAATTTTCTACTAATTTATCTGTATCAAATGATACTTTACCAATAATAGAATGTACGTTACCAAAACTATCTGTTCTATATTCAATACGACCTTTTTTAATATCATCAATTGCTTTTTTAACATCAGTAGTGACTGTTCCAGTTTTTGGATTAGGCATTAAACCTCTTGGTCCTAAAACTTTACCTAATTTACCAAGCATTGGCATCATTTCTGGTGTCGCAATAATTACATCAAAATCAAGCCAGTTTTCTTTTTCTATTTTTTCAATCATATCAGAATCACCAACAAAATCTGCGCCAGATTCCTTAGCAACCTTAGCTTGATCTGTTTTTGATAAAACTAATATTCTTTTTGTTTTACCTGTTCCATTTGGTAAAACTATAGCACCTCTTAATTGTTGATCTGATTTTCTTGTATCTAAATTAAGTTTAACAGCTACTTCAACAGAACCATCAAATTTAGATGTGCTTATTTTTTTAACTAAATCTATAGCTTCTTCTTTAGTATATAATTTACCTTTTTCAATTAATTCTAAAGCTTGTAAATATTTTTTACTTTTCTTTTTCATCTAATATACCTCCTTTGTGGTTTTAACGGACTTCCCTCCCACATAGGTAAACCCTATATGTAAAAATTCCTAATCCTTTATTTCGATACCCATATTATATGCAGTACCTTCGATACTTTTCATTGCTGACTCAATGTCATATGCGTTTAGATCTGGTAATTTAGTTTCTGCAATCTCACGTAATTGTGCTCTTGTAATTGATCCAACTATTTCTTTTGAACCTTTTCCAGATGCAGATTTTACTCCTGCAGCTTTCTTTATTAAAAATGCAGCTGGTGGAGTCTTTACCTTAAAATCAAAAGATCTATCGTCATATACGAACACTTCAACTGGTAAAATATCACCCATTTTATCTTTTGTAGCATCATTAAATTTGTTACAAAAATCTGGTAATGGGATTCCAGCAGGTCCTAATGCTGTACCAACGGGTGGAGCAGCTGTAGCTTTTCCAGCAGGAATTTGAAGTTTAATCTTTTTTACTATTTCTTTTGCCACGAAAAACACCTCCTATTAAATTTTTTCGTGAGTGGTCAAATGGTTTTTTATTGCCTCCCACTTTCATCTATATATATAAATACATAGTTGCCTCATTATATTAACATTTTTTTAAGGAAAAATCAAGATACTAGTTATCTAATTCTATTTGAATTAAATCTACTTCTACAATTGTTTCTTGACCAAATAAATCTATAGTTACTTTAGCTTTACTTGATTCTAAATCTAATTCTGTTATTTTTCCAGCCATTAACTTAAATGGTCCATCTGTTATTTTAACTCTATCTCCAACTTTTAAATCAGCAGAAATTTCTTTTCTTGACATACCCATTGATTTAAGTATTTTATCAATTTCATGATCAAAAAGTGGAAATGGTTTTGCACCTTTTCCTGATGAACCAAGAAAACCAGTTACACCTGGAGTATTTCTAACAACATACCATGCTTCATCAGTCATTATCATTTCAACAAGTACATAACCTGGAAATAATTTTTTTACTTTCTCTTTTTGTTTACCATCTTTTATTTCTATTTCAGTTGTTTCAGGAACTATTACCCTAAATATATAATTTTGCATATCCATTGATTGTATACGCATTTCTAAGTTTTCTTTTACTTTTTCCTCATGACCTGAATAAGTATTTATTACATACCATTTTTTTTCTTCCATTTTTCACACCTCTAAAACAAATCTGTTATACTTTCTATTATTTGCTTAAAATCTATTAATCTTATTAGTGATATAATATATTCTATTACTACGAAAAATATTGCAAAGAATATTATGAATATTAATGTAACTATAATATTTTTTATTAATTCTTTTCCTTTACACCATCTAATTCTATTAAGTTCTTTTTTCATATCAGAAATAAACTCTTTTATCTTATTCATATAATCTCCTTAATTCCAAAATAAAAAACACTTTTGTGTCCCACGAGTTAAGAATACCACAAAAGTATTTCCTAGTCAATACTATTTATACTTATTATTTTATTTTTTATTCTGCTTATAGTTCCATCAATTGCTTTAGGTGTTGTATTTAATAAACATGCCATTTCTTGATATGAAAAGCCCTGCATTCTAAGTTCAAATACTTCATATTCTCTATCTGTAAGTTTATTTCTGATTTTTTCTAATAATTCTAGTTCTTCATCAGACTCTATTAAACTATCTTCTGGATTCCTATTTTTATCATCAAATATTATTTCCATAAGAGGCCTACCCATATAATCTTTTGTACTATCAATTGAAACAGAATCATTTAATATTTTATGTTTTTGTCTAGTAACATCTCTTATAAAGGTTAAAATATGTCTTTCAATACAAATACTTGCAAATGTAGCAAATTGAACATTTTTTTGTTCTTTAAAATCATTAATAGCTCTATTAAGCCCAATCATACCTTCTTGTATTAAATCACTTAATTCATAACCCTTATATTTTACATATGGATAAAAATTTTTTGCTTTCATTTCTACAATAGGTTTATATTTTTCAAAGAAAATTTCCTTTGCTTCTTCATTATTTTCTGACACTAAATATAATAATTCATAATCATTTTGATCTTTATACATATTTTTAACGCCTACCTTTTTGCTTTACTACCTCATAAATTACGATACCAGCTGCGACTGATGCATTTAAACTATTTATTTTTCCATACATAGGAATATTAATAATAAAATCACAGTTATCTTTTACTAACCTTCCAACACCATTTCCTTCTGCACCTACTATAAGAGCAGTTTTAGATGAATATTCTAACTCTGTATAACTACTACTTCCATCCATATCTGCTGCATATATCCAAAAACCATTTTTCTTTAGTTTGTTAATAGCACTTACAATATTATTTACTTCGATAATATTAACATTGTTTAATGCTCCTGCACTAACTTTCATAACTGTTGAATTTACATCTACACTTCTATCTTTAGGAATTATTATTGATTTTATACCAGCTGCTTCACATGTTCTAATGATTGCACCAAAATTATGAGGATCTTCTAAGTGATCTAATATTACAACAAAATCATCGTTATATGAAGTTTCTATTTTTGAATATTTATAATCTTCTATATCTAGCATTATACCTTGATGATTTTTTCCACATTTATCCTCCATTTGTTTCTTATCAATTATAATTCTTCTAATATTATTATTATCTAAATATTCTATAATTCCCCTATCATTAAAACTTTTTAATAAAAAAACTTTATTAATTTTTATTTTATTATTTATTATTTCTTTTGCGACATTTTTACCATATACTATCATTGATTTTCCACTTCCATTATTATTTCTATTAATTTTTTTATTCTTTTAATATCATTTTTTATATATAAAAATCCAAATAAACATTCAAGTGAAGTAGCCCACTTATAAGTAACTATATCTGTATTTTTTGGATGAGATATTACTTTTGCATTTCTACCTCTTTTTACTACATCTAATTCACTTTGTTCAAGTAAACTATTATCTATTAAGTAATTAATATGTTTACATTGATTTTTTGCTGATACATAATTTAATGCTTTCTTTTGTAAAACATTAACTTTTTGAATTCCCATATTTATAAAATATTTTCTTATTTCAAGTTCATATACAGCATCTCCTAGATAAGCAAGAGAAAGTATATTTATATTATTAAAATCCATTTATGTCACCGATTATATATTAACATAATTATAAAAATAATCCAAATTATAAAAAGAATACTAATCAGGTATTCTTATTATAATCTCACCATTTTTTGAAAATAAATATTTTTCTCTTGCATATCTTGCAACATAATCAGGATCTTGAAGTTTAGTAACAGTTCCCTTTAATTCTTCTTCTTTTTCCTTTAAATCACTCATTACTTTTGTAAATTCTCTTTTTTCTTTCATCTTATTATAAATTTCATATGATGTAGATCCTATATTTTGAAGTATTATTGCGCCTAGTACTATATATATAATAGAAGTTATTATAATTTTTCTTTTTATTTTTGCAGTTTTCAGATCTATCACCACCTTTATATTTTGAGTATATCATTACTATTTTTATTAGTCAATTTGTATTTAATAGCTATCTGTCAAAGAAATATCTATAAAATATCATACCAAGTATAAAACATATAAAAAAATAAGTGTGTAAAATTGCATTATTTATCACTGATATTAATACAAAATAAAGTAATACATGATCTATGATAAATAAAAAGGTTATAATTAATTTAAAGAAAAGATTGTTTGACATTAAGTATTTATAATTTATTTTGTACGTAAAAGCAAAAAAAATACCATATAAAAAAGAAAATGCAAGAGATTTAATTTGTAATATTAATGTCATCTAAATAATTTTGTAAATACTGAGGACTCCTTTTTTGAATTTTCATCTATATAACTTAATGAATCAATTTTACCTTTTATTGTTACATTACCCTGATATGTATCTAATTTTACAACCTCTAAATTTTCACCTTTTATATTCATATATCCTTGAACAGTTTCTATTAAAAATTCTTCATTATCAAAACTATCTATTTTTATAATTCCAGTTATTATTATGTTTTTTCTCTCTGACACCGAAAATGAATGGTTTAAATTAGTACTTACTTCCTTTATTTTTTCCATAATGTCCTCCTTCATATTAAAATAATATGCTTAAAATTAAAATTAAGAACTAAATTTTAAATATTTTAGAATTTAATCATTTAAAAATAATATAAAAAATTGTATAATATATTTAAATTTATGAAAGGAGTAATATATATGTATTGTAAATATTGTGGTAAAAAAATTAATGAAAATGAAGAAATATGTAGTGAATGCTCTAAAAATATTAATAATACAGTTAATAACTATGAACAAAAATCAAAATTAATCGCAGGATTGCTTGGTATATTTCTTGGAAGTTTAGGCATTCATAACTTTTACTTAGGATATAATAATAAAGCAGTTGCTCAATTACTTATAACTATAATTGGTAGTTTTATAACATGTGGTACTGCCGCTGTTGCAACTGCTATATGGGGTTTTATTGAGGGAATTTTAATATTAACTGGAAATATTAATACTGATGCAAATGGTATTGATCTAAAAGACTAAAAAAACTCACTTTTTGTGAGTTTATTTTTTTTACTTATTAT
Source organism: uncultured Bacilli bacterium (assembly GCA_947589275.1). GTDB lineage: Bacteria > Bacillota_I > Bacilli_A > RF39 > UBA660 > CAG-433. The sequence goes on from CANQAQ010000001.1 coordinate 16,121, forward strand.
ATTCTTCTATAATTGCTGTTTCTATCATTTCTCTTCCTTCTGGAGAAATTGGATGAACTATGTCTCTATAATCACCTGATGCAGTTTTTCTACTTGGCATTGCAACAAATAAACCATTATCACCTGATATAATTCTAATATCATGAATAGCAATCATATCATCTAATAAAATAGATGCAATACCTTTCATTCTTGAATTTTCTTTTTCAATTTTTTTAACATTTACTGATGTAACTTTCATTATAACTCATCTCCTTTGTTGTATACTTTATAATAATTATATAATATGTTGATATTTTTAGCAATATTTTTTTACTTATTGTCAACAATATTTACACGATATCTATAATCATAATCATCCAAAACGTTATTACAATTATCTAATTCTGCATTACCATAATATACATCAATGTATGAGCCACCATCTTCTGAATAATTTATATTTTTACCAGTAATTGGATTAATTAACTTATCTGAAGATAAATTTTGTGTTTGAACTAATTCATAGAAAGTTATTTTAATTGGATTTGAGCAAGTTGTAGATTTTACATCTTCTAATATATCTGTTGTATTTAATATATATTTATGCGCTGATGATTTAATTATATTTTCTAACTCCTTATATGATCTTTCTTTTGTTTTATTTGCAACATTAATAATATAAGTTGTTGATATGCCTACTATAATTCCGATTATTATAATTACTGCTAATAACTCTATTAATGTAAATCCTCTTTTTCTATTATTCATGCTATCACCTACTATAAATAGTATACCATAAATAAAAAAATAACTATACTAAATTTATAATAATTGTTTTTGTTATTATATCTGAATATGAAAATGATGTAATAATATTATTTATTTCAATTGTAAATGTACGTTCATATAATTGCTTTATTTTACCTATTTCTTTCCTTTTTCTACTTCTACCTTCATTAATTATTATTTCTACTTTTTTATTTTTGTAGCTATCTAATTCTTGTTTAACAATATCTAACATATATCACCCTTGTTTTGGATAACCAACATACATGCTGCCATGTGACTTTATACCACCTATACCGTCTTTGCCACATTTTGTTTTATTAAGTAATTCTATTAAATCAAGTTCTTTTGTATTTTCTGTTCTAGATATTGAAATAGCAATAATAGCAGGATCAAGTGCATGTATGTTTACTTTTTTAGGACTTGAAGCAAAATTTGCACCTGCTTTTATAAGTTCTTCATAATTAGATTGGCATGCGCCTGCTATTATTTTTAATTTATCATAAGATTTTTCATAGTTACGTGCTATTTTTACTGCTTTAGCAAAATTATCACTATTTTTGTATGTTCTCTCCGAGCTTCCTTTCATCTTATAATATGCATCATGTCCTGTTATTATTACAATATCAGGTTTAATATCCTTTAGATATTTTATTATATTTAAATATAAATTTTCTTCTTTTTCATAAACTCCATAGGCAGTTATTCCGGCACTTTTATAAAATCTTAAACATCTTTGTAAATACTCATTATCACCATCAATATGTAATATTTTACCTGGTATATAAAAAAAATCATTACGATAAGACTCCATATCATTATTTAAATCTAGTAAAAATGATTCTTCATAACTTCTATCTTCTTTTATCTCCTCTTCTTTTTTTAAATCACTAATATCACTATCTGCACAAAGTCTCATACTTATACCTTTTAAATAATATATATCACCTTCTATATTATAAACTCTAAATAACATGTCATTATTATATTTATTTCGAGATACAATATCTCCTACATTTATCATATAAATCACCTACTGCAGATATTATATTCGAATAAAAAAATGAAGTTACAACACTTCATTAAAGATTATTAGATATATCAATAAACTGTTCAATTGTTAAATGTTCTGCTCTAACATTTAAATTTAAATTATACTTACTCAAAATACTATCTATTTTAGATAAATCATAATTTTTCAAATTATTTTTTAAATTTTTTCTTTTATGTGTAAAAGAATCTTTAACTAACTTAAAAAAACTTTCCTCATTTTTAACAACATACTTATTCTTTCTTCTTTTCATTTCAATTACAATACTATCTACTTTTGGTTCTGGTAAAAAACATTTTCTAGATACATCCATAATTTTATTTATTTCAAAATAATAGTTTAAAAATATTGTTAATGAAGAATAATCTCTGGTCCCTACTTTTGCATTAAATCTATCCCCAACTTCTTTTTGGACCATTATAACTATTTTTTCTACACCTATCTTTTCAGATATTATCTTCATTAGTATGGGTGTTGTTATATAATAAGGAAGATTTGATATTACATATAACTTGTTATAATCATATTTACTTATATCGTCTTTTACATTTCTATTTAAAAAATCATCATATATAATATCTACATTGTTAGTGTTTTTTAACTTTTCATTTATTATTGGCTTTAAGCTATTATCTATTTCATAACCTAAAACTTTTTTTGCATACTGAGAAATCTCTATAGTTAGATCTGCAGCTCCAACACCTATTTCAATAACTAAAGTATCCTTATCTATACAACTACGATTAATTATATTATGTAATATATTTTTATCTTTTAAAAAATTCTGACCATACTTTTTTTTAAAATTAAAATTATATTTTGATAGTAATTCTTTTTGATTCATAATTATCCCCTAGTACCATACAGAAGCTGCATACTTAGTATTTAGAGGAAGTCCTGCTTTGTAAGATCCATCTTTTATTTTAGTATAAAAATAATTAACATTAGTAGCCCATGAAGTACTTCCTGCATATTTTGATTGCATCTTTTCAGCAGTATCTAGTCCTTTAGCATAATAATTATTTGCTAAATTATCTATATATTTTATTATTCCTGCTTCTATAGTATCAAATTGCATTACTTTACCACCATTTCTCATTCCACCAACGTTATTATAATTTGTAATTTCGTATGATGCTCCTCTATATGTTTCATGGATAGAAATTGCTGCTGCTAAATATGGATCTACACCTTTTTCTGTACAATAAGATGCATAAAGCATACCCTGATTTGCTAATTTAAATTCAAATACTTCATTTAATCTGTTTGCTATATTTTCAATTTCTTTACTACTCGCACCATTTTCTTCTATTCTATTTACAACTAATTCTATATTTTCTTTTTCTTTTGTCTTTTCTAATATTTTTGACTTTTCTTCATCGTCTTTATTAATATATATAAAAGATATAGCAGTTAATATTATTGCTAATGTTAATAAAGATATAAATTTAATTTTTTTTCTTACTCTTACCATTTTAAATATCATTACTGCACCTCATTATATAATATATTCTATCATAGTTATATACTCAAGTCAAATAAGTTTAAGGCATTTTTTGTTGTAATATCTGTGATTTCATCTTCTGATTTATCTAAATTTGATGCTATTTCCTTTATTACGTATTTGATATTTAAAGGGGTATTCTTTTCTCCTCTTTTGGGTTCTGGAGATAAATATGGAGAATCCGTTTCAATTAATATATTATTAATATTTATTTCCTTTACCAATTGTCTTTGTTTTTTATTATTTTTGAATGTTATTGGACCATCTATTCCTATAAAATATCCAATTTTAATAAATTCTTTAGCCATTTCGATACTTCCTGAATAACAATGAATTGATCCAGTTAAATTCTTATTTTTTAAAATATCATACACATCTTGAACTGCATCTCTACTATGTACTATTACTGGTAGATTATATTTTTTTGCTATATTTAGTTGTTTATTAAACAAATCCTTTTGCTGAATTTTATTATCCTTAGTCCAATAATAATCTAACCCTATTTCACCTATTGCAACTACATTATTATTTTTTATTTGATTTTCTAATAATTCAAGATCTAAATCTGTTATTTTACCTGCATTTGAGTACTCATAACCAATAGCTGCAAATACATTATCATATTTTTTAGATAACTCTAAAACTTCTAAATTACTATTCTTATCAGTACCATTTAAAATTATATAAATATTATTTTTTTTACATAACTCTATTATTTTTTCAGCATCATCATATTCACTATTATACATGTGGCAATGTGTATCGATAATCATAAGTATCACCAACCTAAAAAAATTATATCATAAATTGATATAATTTTTAATTGTATATACTCCTATATAAATATTTTAAATATATACCTAGAAATAATAATGTATATAATATATCTATTAGTAACTTACTTGAAAATGCATTTAGTATTAATACTATAGTTATAATTGTATATAATATGATAAAAATAATTTGTTTTTTCTTAGTATTAAGTTTCATATTATTCTCTCCCTTTTTACTCGCGCTTTAACATTATAACATAAATATGAAACTTTACAGACGACTTCGACAAAAAAAGACAAAGAAACTGTAAAACTTTACATTTTACTCTTTATATAAGCAATTTCTTCGTCAAAATTTAATCTCATAAATATAGGATTACCTTTTTCAATAACCTTTATATTTTCAATTATATTATATTTATATATACTATCCCAAGTTTTTAATTTTTCATCTTTTATTCCTAATTGTTCAAATATTTTCAAAGATGTATCTTTCATGAAAGGATATATCAATATAGCAATCTTTCTTAAATTCTCTACTAAATGATACATAGTAGATTTTAATTCTTCTTTTTTATCTGTTTTAGCTAAAACCCATGGTTCAGTCTCATCAATATATTTATTAGTTTTTGAAATTATTGCCCATATTTCTTTTAATGCATTTGCTATTTCAAAATTATCAATTTTATTTTCAAACAAATCTATTTGATTTAAGGTAAAGCTTTCCAATTCTTTAGTAAATTCATTATCAGAATCTATATATTTTTCTATTACACCATCAAAATATTTATTTACCATTGAAATAGTTCTATTAAGTAAATTACTTAAATCATTACATAAATCGAAATTATACCTTTCTACAAAAGATTCTGGAGTAAATATACCATCTTGAGAATATGGTAATTCTCTTAATAAAGAATATTTAAAAGCATCAAGTCCATATCTTTCAATAAATGGTTCAGGATAAATAACATTACCTTTTGACTTACTCATCTTTCCATCTTTCATTACAATAAAATTATGTACATATATTGTTTTTGGTAATGGTAAATCAAGCGCCATTAAGAATATTGGCCAATATATTAAATGAAATCTTGCTATATCTTTTGCAACTACGTGAACATCAGCAGGCCAATATTTTTTGAATAAAGTTTCATCATCTGACATATATCCTAAAGCTGTAATGTAATTAGTTAGTGCATCAAGCCATACATATATTATATGTTTTGGATCTGATAAAACTTTTATACCCCAATCAAATGATGTTCTTGTAACACATAAATCTTCTAATCCTGGTTTTATAAAATTATTTATCATTTCATCTTTTCTATATTTAGGTTTTATAAAGTCTGGGTGCTCATTATAATATTTAAGTAATCTATCTGCATATTTTTTCATATTGAAGAAATATGCTTCTTCCTTCATTTTTTTTACTTCTCTACCACAATCTGGACATTTATTATCTACTAATTGTGTTTGTGTAAAATATGCTTCGCATGGTTCACAATACCATCCTTCATATTCCCCCTTATAGATATCTCCTTGATTTAAAAACTTTTCAAATATCTTTTGAACAATTTTTTCATGTCTTTCTTCTGTTGTCTGTATATAATCGTCATATTCTATATCAAGTTTTTTCCAGAGTTTCTTTGCTTCATTAGCCATCTTATCAACATATTCTTTTGGTGACTCATTATTTGCCTTAGCAACATTTTCTATCTTTTGTCCATGTTCATCAGTACCTGTAAGCATATAAGTATCATATCCTCTTAGCTTTTTGTATCTTTTTATTGAATCAACCAATATTGTTGTATATGATGTCCCAATATGAAATCTACCACTTGGATAATATATTGGTGTAGTTATGTAAAATGTTTCTTTCAAATTTATTCACCCTTTTCTGTTGAGCCAAAGCCACCACTTCTAACACCTTCAGCTTTATCATTATCGACAGTTAAATATTTCATAAATATTACTTGACCTATTCTGTCACCCTTTTTTATTTCTACATCATGATCAAAAAAATTATAATATGCATACATAAAATGACCATCATTATCTTCATTATTATAATAATCACAATCAATTATTCCAACACTATTTGCAAGAACTAATCCTTTTTTCCCTGGATTTGAGCTTCTGTTACAAAGCATATAAAATTCATCTTCCTTACAATAAGCTTTTAATCCAGTCTTTACTAAAGTTGGTTTTTGTCCTGGTTTAAATGCTGGTATAATACAATCTTCTGCAGCCTCTACATCATATCCTGCAGAATATTTAGTTTTCCTAACTGGTAAATTAATATTTTTATCTTCAAACCCTTTTGCTATTTCAAATCCTCTTACTTTATTCATTTTTTTACTCCTTATATAATATTAAAAATTCTAACATTTCATATATATAATATCATATGTTAGAATCTTTTTCAATTTACTCAATAGAATTAATTATTACTTTATTTATTATTTCAAGTGATAATTTATCCGTATCACTTATTTTTGAATTTGACAACATTATTAGCAATCCTATCACATCACTATTTGCTATCATCGGAATAATATAATAATTTGAATCTATATTATAATCTTCTGTTATTTCTATTCTTTTATTATCATTAGATAAAACTTTTACCCTATTACTTAAAATTATATCTAAATTTTGACTTATATCTTTTCCTATAATATTATTTTCCTTTTGAGTTGTTGCAATAACATTTTCTCTATTTGTTATTATTATACTATTTCCAGTAATATCATTTAAAACTTTTATATATTCATTAAAAGTTTTTTCCATATTACTCATTTTTGAATATTTCTTTAAAATTATATTTTCACCATCTATAAAAATTTCTAATGATTCGTTTTCTTTTATTTTTAAATTCTTTCTTATTTCTTTAGGAATTACTATTCTCCCTAAATCATCAATTCTTCGTATAATTCCTGTTGATTTCATTTTATCTTCCTTTCAATCTAATATTATTGTTTGAAAATGACAGGAATTTTATACCATTTTATTAGTAATTTTTGACAATAAATCTGTAAGATAATAAATATAGTGTTTTCTTAAATTATTTAATATTAATTTAATATGTAATTTTTCATCTATATAGCTAATTTTATAATTTAATGATATATCACTAGCTATTATAAATAATTCATCAACATTTATAACACTTGTTATACCTTTTTCAAAAACAATTTCTACAAATAAATCTGTTTTATTTACCTTATATACTAAACATAATTTTGCTAACTTTTCAAACCATATTTCGTGCATATAAATATCAAGTTCACTATCAATTTTTCCAAATCTATCTTCTAATTCTTTTCTTACATTAAGAAGATCATCATATGATTCAATATCATTTATTTTTTTATGTATTTCTATTTTTAAAGAATTATCCATAACATAATCATTTTTTATATGTGTTTCAACCTCTATTAAAGGTTTCTCTTCTTCTTTTATTTCTTCTTTAGTTTGAATTCCCTTTAAATGCATTACTTCATCATTAAGCATTTTTACATATAATTCATAACCTACAGTATCAATAAAACCTGCTTGTTCACTTCCTAAAATATCTCCTGCACCCCTTATTGATAAATCTCTCATTGCAATTTGAAAACCACTACCAAGTTCTGTAAATTCCTTTATAGCGTTTAATCTTTTTACTGCTACTTCATTTAATATTTTATTTTTTGAATACATAAGATAAGCATATGCAATTTTATTACTTCTTCCAACTCTTCCTCTTATTTGATATAACTGACTAAGTCCAAACTTATCTGCATCATATATTATAAGAGTATTAACATTAGGTATATCAATACCAGTTTCAATTATTGTAGTGCAAAGTAATATATCAAACTCATTATTAATAAAACCAAACATAGTATTTTCTATCTGATTTTTAGTCATCTTACCATGAGCAAATCTTATTTTTGCTTCTGGTACTAACTTATTAATCTCATTTAATTTTTCTTCTATATGTTCTACACTATTAAATAATATAAATATTTGTCCACCTCGTGACATTTCTTTATATATTGCTTCTCTTATCAATTGATTACTTTCTTCAATTACATATGTTTGTATTGGATATCTATCAATAGGTGGTGTTTCAATTAATGCCATATTTCTAATACCAACTAAAGACATTTGAAGTGTTCTTGGTATTGGTGTTGCACTTAAAGTTAAGATATCTATATTACTTTTATATTCTTTTATCTTTTCTTTATGAGTTACACCAAATCTTTGTTCTTCATCTATAACAAGTAATCCTAAATCTTTGAATTTAACATCATTACTTAACATTCTATGAGTTCCAAATAATAAATCTATCTTTCCCTCTTTAATATTGTTTAATATTTCTTTTACTTCATTTTTTGGTGTAAACCTATTTAACAAAGCAATATTAATAGCAAAATTACTAAATCTATCTAATGCATTTTTATACTGTTGATTTGATAATATTGTTGTAGGACACAAATATGCTACTTGTTTACCACTATTAATAGCTTTAAATATTGCCCTAAATGCTACTTCTGTTTTACCATAACCTACATCACCACATAATAACATATCCATTGGAGTTGATTTTTCCATATCTTCTTTTATTTTACTTATGGCAATAAATTGATCTTTAGTTAAATTATACTTGAATTCAGATTCAAATTTTATTTGATCTTCATCGTCATCTTTAAATGCAAAGCCTGGTTTCATTTTTCTTTCTGCAGATAACTTTAAAAGTTTATCTGCTATATCTTTTATTCTTCCTTTAACTCTTAATTTAGTTTTTTCCCACTCTACACTTCCTAATTTATTTATTTTTGGTACTATTCCTTCATTAGAAGAATATTTACTTAATAATTCTATTTTTTCAACTGGTATATAGAGTTTATCATTATCCTTATATAAAACTTCTATATAATCTTTTTTATTTCCATTTTTTACTAATGTAGTTATTCCAGAATATATTCCTATACCATGGTTTAAATGAACAACATAATCTCCAACATTTAAACTTTCTATATTTTTTAATTTTACACCATATCTAAATTTATTTTTATAATTAATATTTTTATTTTGATTTTTAAATATCTCATTTTCAGTAATAACTACATAATTTAAAAATTCAAAGCCTTGATCTATATTTTCATTTACTATATTTATAACATCATCATGCAAATCATTTATATTAGTAAATATATTTGAAACTTTTAAAAACTTTTTTATATGATTTATATAATCTTTATTTGAAATAGAAATTATGGTCTTCTTCTTTTTTAAAATACATATTTGTAAAAATTCGTTTAATCTATCAAAATTAGAATTAAAATTTTCTATAATTCTAGATGTAAAGTTATAAGTATTATTTAACTTAATATGATCTATAATATTATCTATTGTCATTAAATATATATTGTCTTTATTTTTAATTAAAGATTCAAATTCAAACATATAATTTGTATCATATATCTCATTTTTTTCTTTACTAAAATTAAAAATTTCTTCTCTAAGATTTTTGTATGAATTTTTTAGTTGATTATAATCTTTATAAATAGTTATTGGATTATTTAAGTAAGAAGAAATTGAGGATAAATTATTTACTACATAAGGAAGATATTTTTGCTTTTCTTCTATACCAACTATATTTTTTTCGTTAATAAACTCTGAATAAGGTGTTATTTTAACTGTTTCTATTTCTTCTAATGAACGCTGGGTATCTGGATCAAAAAGTCTAATTGATTCTATAAAATCACCCCAAAATTCAACTCTTATTGGATAATCCATGTTAGATGGGTATATATCCAATATAAATCCTCTATTTGCTATTTCACCAGTTTTATTAACTAATGTTACTGTTGAATATCCAATGTTACTAAGATGATTATATAAATCTTCTTTTTTTATTTCTATTTCCTTTTTAATTATAATTTTACTTTTATTCCATAAATCTGAAGATGGTAAATATCTTAAATAACCCATTAAATTTGTTATGACAATATTATTTGTATTTGTTTCTAGCATATTTAAAGTATTTAATCTAATTGATTTTAATTCTGGAAATATTGCTAATGCTTCACTAGTTAAAAAGTCATCCATAGGAAATAAATATGTATTCTTATTTATTTTTGATAATGATGAATAAATAATATTAGCTTCATATAAAGTACTTGTTATTAATATAATATCTCTTTTCTTATCTTTTAGAATTCCATTAACGCAAAAAGAAATTAACTGATTAGTTAACCCTGTTATACCAATATTATCGATGTTTTCAATTTTAAATTTATCACTTAAAAAATCCATTTTTATCATCTTCTTATTAATTATATTTATTCATTAAATTATTAAAATCCATAGTTATATAATCATCTATAATTTTAGTGCATACATCTATTGAATTAATTATTATATTTTTTTCTTCTTCATTAAACTTTCCTAACACATAGGCTTTAGTATCAATATTTTTATTATTTGATATACCTATTTTTAATCTTTTATACTCATTTGTTCCTAGATTTTTTTCTATATTCTTTATTCCATTATGTCCACCTGATGAACTATTTTGTTTAAGTTTTATTTTACCTAAGGATTGGTCCAAATCATCTTGAATAATTAAAATATTATTAATATCTATTTTAAAATAATCCACATATTTTTTTACGACTTCACCAGATAAATTCATATATTTTTGAGGTTTTAAAAATATAATTTTTTCAGAGTTTACTATATATTCTGTGTATAATCCTTCAAATTTCTCTTTTAAATTTAAGTTATGCTTTTTTAAATACGCATCAACTACATCAAAACCTATATTGTGTCTTGTATTATTAAATTCTTTGCCTGGATTACCAAGACCAACTATTAATTTCATTTTTTACCTCCATTATATTTTATATAAACTTCATTTTTTTCTAAATTGTGCAATTTTGCAACTTGTTTTATTGCTTCTTTTTTAGAAATTCCTGATGATATTAATTTTTCTACATGTTCTATTATATCAATTTTATCTATATCTGTTTTATCAAAATTTTCTTCTTGCTTATTTTCTTCAAGAATTATAACAAATTCTCCCCTTGGTTCAATTATTTCTTTTAATACTTCACTAACAGGTCCTCTATAAATTTCCTCATATTTTTTACTTATTTCTCTTGCAATACCAATATTCCTATTTCCAAGAATATCATATATTAAATTTAAAGTTTCTATTATTCTATATGGAGATTCGTATAGTATTATTGTATATTTTTCATTTTTTAAACTTTCCAATTCTTTCTTTTTTCTAGATTTTTTACTATCTAAAAAACCATAAAATAAAAATTTATTAGGATTTAAACCTGACATAATAAGAGCTGGTACAAATGCAGTTGCACCTGGTAACCCAATAACATTGTATCCTGCTTTTATTGCATTATATGATATTACATATCCAGGGTCACTTATACATGGAGTTCCTCTATCTGATACTAAAGCAATAGAATTGCCATTTTTTAAATACTCTAAAGCCTTTAAATATACTTTGTCTTCGTTGAATTTATGACAAGAAATAAGCTTATTATTAATATTTAGCTCATTTAGTAGCTTCTTTGTTTCTCTTGTATCTTCACAAAAAATAACATCAACTTTCTTAAGTATATTTACTGATCTTATAGTCATATCTTCTAAATTACCAATTGGTGTCGGAACCAAATATAAACTTGGTTTATCATCATAACTTCTTTGACTCATACTATTTCTCCTATTCGAACATTCGCTTTATATCATCTAAATAATTTCCATTTTTATCGTGTATATAAAGTGGTGGTAATATTTTTAATCCAGGTTTACCATTTTTAGAACCCTCTATTAAAACTAAATTAGATTCTTTATCTACTTTTGGATATATAAATTGAATTCTTTTAGGTTCTATATTATGTTTTTTCATAGATCCTATTATATCAATTAATCTTTCAGTTTTATGTACAATTGCTACTGAACCATTATTTTTCAGTAATTTTCTTGATATAAAAAATATATCATCTAATTTTATTTTTATTTCATGTCTTGCAATTGATTTTATATCATTTTTATTAATTATAGATGAATCTTTTGTTTTAAAGAATGGAGGATTACATGTAATTATATCAAATGTATCTGTATCATATATATCAGTTAACTCTTTTATATCTTTATTTAATAATTTTATCTGATGTTCTAAATTGTTAATTTTTATTGACTTAATAGCAAGTTCATATATTTCTTTTTGAAGCTCAACACCAATTATATTCGCATTTGTTTTTGTACTAAGAATTATAGGTATTGGTGCGTTACCAGTACATAAATCCAAAACATTTTTTGTATTTTTTTTAATAGAAACAAAATTACATAACAATACTGAATCCAAAGAAAAAGAAAACCAATCTGTATTCTGTACTATATTTAAATTATTATAATTAAGTAATCTATTAATTACTTCCATGATTCATATACTTCTATTAATTCTTTTTCTTTTGTTTCTATTTTATATGATTTTTTAAATATATCAACAGAAATTACTTTTCCTTCTTTTCCATCTTTCTTAATAATCTGTCCTATACTTGGTAAATCTTTTTTTAGTTCGTCATATGTTTCATCTTCGTAAGATAAACAACATAAAAGTCTATTACATGAACCATTAATTTTGCTTGGATTTAATGCTATATTTTGATTTTTAGCCATATTAATAGTTATATTATCAAATGTATATAAATATAAAGAACAACACATAGGTCTTCCGCATGGTCCAAGACCTCCTACTTCTTTTGATCTATCTCTAGGTCCAATTTGTCTAAATTCTATTCTTACCTTATATATTTTTGCAAGCTCTTTTGCCAAATCTCTAAAATCTACTCTATCAGGCGAAATAAATGTAAAAAACAATTGTGTTCTTTCAAAAGTATAACTTACATCAACAAGTTTCATATCTAAATTTTGTTTTTTAATAAGCTCATTACATTTATTAAATGCTTTATGAGCATCTTTTATATTATTCAAATGATTAATATAATCTTTATTTGTTGAAATTCTGATTACATTTTTTAATGGAAATTTTATATTAGATTTTTTCATATTTATTACATCTGTTTTTACTGTTCCAAATTGAAGTCCACGCTCTGTTTCAACTATTACTGTAATATTCTTTTTAAGTTTAAGATTATTACAATTAAAAAAGTACTTTCTACCATATTTTTTAAATTCTATTCCGACTACATTTATTACATCATTTTCCATTAAATCTCACCTAATTCTATAATTAATTTATCTATCAACATTTTAACATTTGCATTATATGAATTTTCAAATTTAACTTCTTGAAAAACATAAATTTTTCTTATTATATCATCTATTGTATTATTTTCAGATATATTATTAATAATTTTTTCGAATGTTTTCATATATTTTATACTTTTTCCTATTTTTATATACAATGCATCAACATATACATATATCAATATTATCAATAATATATTTAAATCATCTTTTGTTTTAAATACATCAAATATCTTTTTTATTTGTATAAATATATTATATTTTTTATCTTCTAAACTTTGAGCAAAATTTATTGAATCATCAACAATTTTATTAAAATATTCTATATCAGTATTTGATAATTCATTCTGTAATATATTTTTTAAAATCTCATATGAATCATTTTGGTTTTCAAAATTTATTCGGTTAAAATTTATTATTTGACATCTTGATTTAATTGTTGGAAGAACATTACTTATATTATCAGTAATTAAAATTGCAATTATATTTTCTGATGGTTCTTCTAAAAACTTTAATATTGAATTTGCAGAAGAAGAATTTAACTTATCAGCTCCCTTAATTATATATATAATTTTATTACCCTCAACAGGTTTAGTTTGTAACTCAGTTTGAAGCGTCAATAATTGTTCTTTTTTTATTACATCTGAAATTGGTTCAATTATTTTAAATTCTGAATATATATTATCGTCAATTCTTCGACAAATTGATTCTTTATCTTCATTCATATTTAATGTTATTACTTCTTTACTAAATTCTTTTGCATAATCAAAAACATAGTTAATATCATTAGAATAAAATAAATATGCTTGTACAAGTTTATTGTGATTAATACTTTTTGTTAATATCTCTGTGACAATTGGTTGTTCTTTTTTATATTTATCAAGCATATTATTCACCTCTTTTATCTAAAATTAACTAAATAAAATCCTATAAGTCCAATAAGTCCAGTTGTATCAAATAAGTATAATATACAAATTGTAATTAAATTTATAGGAATATTTAAATTGAATGGTTGCATTATCATGTTATAACCATATAAAACAATAATACTTATAATTATCTTTTTTAAAAATTTTAATATCATCTTTAGCATACTTGTCCACCTCAGTATAATTTATGTGGGCAATTATATTTTATGAAATTTTATTTCTGCCTTCCATAGCTTTTGCTATTGTTATAGGATCTAAGTACTCCATATCTGCACCAACAGGTATGCCTGCTGCTATCTTTGTTACAGAAACATCAAGCCCTTCTAACATTTTTAATATATATAACGATGTTGTTTCTCCTTCAATACTTGGGTTTAATGCTAATATTACTTCTTTTATTTTTTCGTTTTTTATTCTATTAATAAGTTGATTTATCTTAATATCTTCTGGATTTATACCATCAATAGGAGATATTAATCCCTCTAATACATGATAATATCCATTAAAAACACCTGCTTTTTCAAATAATATTAAATTTTTCGTATTTTCAACAACACATAAGATTTCTTTATTTCTATTAGAATCTAAGCAAATAAAACATTTATCATTATCTTCAGTTAAATTATTACATACTACACATTTTTTTATATTTTTTTTTATATTTTTTATTGAATTAGAAAAAATATCAAGCGTATCTTCTTCTAAATTTAATAAAGCAAAAGATAATCTTTCAGCATTTTTTTCACCTATACCTGGTAATAATTTAAAACATTCTATCAATTGCTCTAAAGTTTTTGGATATTTCATTAGAACAATCCTGATAATCCTTGTCCAAATTTCCCAAGTCGTGATTCTAATTCATTATTAGCTTTTTTAATAGCATCGTTTGTAGCAAGTAATATCATATCTTCAAGCATTTCTATATCATCTAATGTTATATTTTTATCAATTGTAATTTTTGTAATTTCTTTTTTACCACTTACCTCAACTTCCACTAGTGGTTGTTTTGATGTAAAAATTTGTTTTTCAACTTCTTCTTGTGCTTTTTTTATATCTTTTTGCATTTTTTGTGCTTGTTGCATTAACATATTCATATTCATATTAAAAATCTCCTATCTCTAATAAATCTTCAAATTCATTTTTACTTTCTTTTTTTAATTTTTCATTAATACTTGAAACTATTGATTGTTCATCTAAAATAAGAATTTCTTCTTTATTTTTTATTTTATTTATATATTCTTCTCTTTTAACTAACCAATAAGAGTCGAGTAATATACAAATTTTAATATTTGACTTAATTTCTTTTAAAAGTATTTCTTCGATATCATTTAAATTATCATAAAGTTCATTTAAAATACTTTCATTATCTGTAGTTAATATAACCCCATCAGGACAACCTGCTTTTATAGTACAATCAGATAATATATTTATCATTTTTAAATATTGCAAGTCGGTAATATTATTTTCTAATTTTGAAAAAATTAATTTATAATTCTCTAATGATTTTTTATCAGCTTTTGCTAATATATTATTCATTCTTATGTTCATTAATTCTTCATATAATTTATGCATATCATCATTTTGCAGTGATTTTTGTTTAGGTTTTTCTAAAGTAACTTTTTTTTCAGTGGATTGTGATTCAATATTACAAACATTTGTTTGATTAGTAGAATACATATTTATAAGTTGTATAATTATTAATTCAAATAATACCCTCTTATCTTTTGAATTTTTCATATCAGTAATACATTTATTAAATAACATTATAATATTAGTTATCTTAAATACACCAAGTTGTTCTATTATATTGGATTTTCCTTTTATTTGATATTCCAAATAATTATCCCTTAGATATTTTATAATATCTTCACATATATATGAAAAATCTTTTCCATTTTTTTCAAATTCATCTATTACATTAAAACATTCCTTTATTTTGTTTTGAATAATATTTTTAAATAATATTTGAATTTCATCTTCTGATATTCTTCCACTCAATAAAATTACATCTGCTTTTGTTATATTAGAATCAGTATATGCATTTAATTGATCTAATAAACTAATAGCGTCTCTCATACCACCACTTGAATTGAATGCTATTTCATCTAAAGCATCTTCTGTTATAGTTATTTTTTCATTTTCGCAAATATATTTTAATCTTTCTTTCATTATGTCTTTTGAAATAGGTTTAAATTCAAAGCTTTGACATCTTGACATTATTGTAAGAGGAATTTTATGAGGTTCAGTTGTTGCTAGTATAAAAATTACATGTTTAGGAGGTTCTTCTAAAGTTTTTAATAATGCATTGAATGCTCCTGTTGTTAACATATGAACTTCGTCAATGATATATACTTTATATTTTGACATAGTTGGTAATAATGTAGTATGGTTTTTAATTTCTCTAATCTCATCTACACCATTATTTGATGCTGCATCCATTTCTATTATGTCTATATTTTCATTTTCATTATTATTTATACATATATTACATTTTTCACAAGAAACTCCATTTTTTGGATTTTCACAATTTATAGTTTTTGCAAATATTTTTGCAACACTAGTTTTACCTGTACCTCTAGGTCCTATAAATAGATAGGCATGTGTTAATTTTTGATTTTTAATTATGTTTTTTAGAGTTTTTACTATTACTTGCTGTCCCATTATTTCGTCAAATGTTTTTGGTCTATATTTTCTATATAATGCTTGATATAACATACATACCTCCTTTAGATCTCTATAATTATAACATTTTTAGATTTTTTTTAAAATGATTTGTTAGTATGTTTTCATATTTAATTTATAATGTTTCACGTGGAACATCATAGATAATTTTAAAATAATGTTTCACGTGGAACATTATTTATTATTTCTTACATTTTTAAAAAACTTTTTTAATATTTCTGAAAAAAAACTATCATTTTTAAAATAATACTTAGGTTCTGATTCTATATTATTATCATTTTGAGCACTATAGTAATATACTTTTTTTATTCTGCTTTTTTTAATAATTTCCTTACACATATTGCATGGTTCTAGAGATATATGAATTTCACAATCATCTAATCTCCAATTTTTTTTATAATTTATTGCCTCATTTAATGCAATTATTTCAGCATGATTCATAAAGTTTTGAGTTTGTTCTACTTTATTATATCCTCTACCGATTATTTTATTATTTTGAACAACAATTGCAGATATCGGAACTTCATCTTCTTCTAATGCTTTTTTTATTAATTTTTCTAACTCATTATGTATATTAATATTCATAAATTCCTCCAAAAAAAAGCACACACAAAAATATAATGTTAAGGCTGCTATATTTCTATCCTGACCTGGTTCCAAAAATTTTTGTTGTGCAACTAAAATATAACATTATTCCAATAATATTGTCAATATATATTTTTGTTCGCTTTTTGTTCGTAAGAATATTTCCCGGGAAATATTTTTTAAAAAAAGAAACTATTCATTTATAGTTTCTTCTTGGTTTTCTTTTTCTTCTTCGTCATTAGTAGTAGCTATTGTTGTTACTTTCTGATTTTCTTTTAGATTAATTAATCTAACACCTTGAGTTACCCTACTCATTTTTGAAACTTGATTAATAGGAATCTTTATAATAATTCCAACATCAGTTATAATCATTAAATTTTCTGAATCATTAACGTTTTTAATTGATACTAAATTTCCATTCTTTTCAGTTATATTTAATGCTTTTACACCTTTACTTCCTCTATGTGTTAGCCTGTATTCTTCTATATTAGTACGTTTACCATAACCTTTTTCAGTTATAATTAACATATCACTATTTTCATCTACTTTTTCTGCACTAACACAATTAGAATTATTTGGTATATCTATTCCTTTAACACCACTTGCAGTCCTTCCCATAACTCTTATTTCATTTTCTTTAAATCTTACTAATCTTCCATTTGATGCACCAATTACAATTTCATTTTCGCCATTTGTTTTTGTTACAAATAATAATTCATCATCATCTTTTAATGTTATAGCTATTTTTCCACTTTTTCTAATACTATCAAATTCATTTATATTTGTTCTCTTAACTAGTCCTTTTTTTGTTACAAATGTAATAAATTTATTGTCTTCTTCCCTTGAAACACTCAAAATTGAATTTATTTTTTCGTCTTTTTCAATTGGAAGTAAATTTATTATAGGAAGACCCTTTGCTTGTCTATTAAATTCAGGAATTTCATAACCTTTTATTCTATATACTTTTCCTTTATTTGAGAAAAATAATACATGATCATGAGATTTAACTGTTACCATTTTTTCTACAAAATCTTCTTCGTTTGTAGACATACCTTTGACACCTACTCCACCTTTATTTTGAACTTTATAAGTATCAGTTGTTAGTCTTTTTATATAACCTTTATTTGTTAATGTTATTACAATATCTTCTATAGGAATTAATGATTCATCTTCTATATAATCAATTGCAGTCATATCGATATCTGTTCTTCTTTCGTCTCCATATTTATCTTTTATTTCTAATAATTCATCTTTTATAATTCCATATATTTTTTCATCAGATGCCAAAATTAATTTAAATTCTTTAATTTTTTCTAATAATTCATTTAGTTCATTTTCTATTTTATCTCTTTCTAGTCCCGTTAATCTTCTTAACTTCATTTCAAGAATTGCATCTGATTGTGCTTCACTTAAACCAAATTTATTTATTAGACCAGATTTTGCTTCTTCATCTGTTTTTGAACCTCTTATTAATTTAATAACTTCATCTATATGATCTAAAGCAATTTTCAATCCTTCTAAAATATGAACTCTTTTTTCTGCTTTATCTAAATCAAACTTTGTTCTTCTTATAATTATTTCTTTTTGATACTCAACATATTTTGAAATAATATCTTTAAGTCCTAGTGTCTTTGGTACTCCTTGATCTAACATTAAGAATATTATTCCAAAATTTGTTTGAAATGATGTATGTTTATATAAATTATTTAAAACAACTTGTGCATTTGCATCTTTCTTTAATGTTATTGTTATTTTTACACCATTTTTTAAATCAGTATGATAATCAGCAATACCATCTATTGTTTTATTATGAACAAGTTCTGCAACCTTATTTTTTAATTCCATTGTATTAACACCATATGGAACTTCGTCGATTATAATTAAATGTTTACCTTTTTCTTCTTCTATTCTTGCTCTACTTCTAATTGTAATAGTTCCTCTTCCTGTTTCATATGCTTTTTTTATTCCACTATTACCTAATATTATTCCTCCTGTTGGAAAATCTGGCCCTTTTATATATTTCATTAATCCTATTGTGTCTATTTCTGGATTATCAATATACGCAATACAACCATCAATTACTTCACCTAAATTATGTGGTGGAATATTTGTTGCCATACCAACAGCAATTCCCATTGTTCCATTTACTAATATATTTGGAAATCTCGATGGTAAAATTTCTGGTTCTTTTTCAGTTACATCAAAATTATCAATAAAATTTACTGTATTCTTATTAATATCTCTAAGCATTTCAAGTGAAATTTTTGAAAGTCTTGATTCAGTATAACGCATTGCTGCTGCGCCATCACCATCTATATTTCCAAAATTTCCATGTCCATCAACCAAACAATTTCTATAACTAAATCCTTGTGCCATACGAACCATTGCTTCGTATATACTTGAATCTCCATGTGGATGATATTTACCCATAACATCACCGACAATACGAGCTGATTTTCTATGTGGTTTATCAGGAGTATATCCAGATTCATACATTGACCATAAAATTCTTCTGTGAACCGGTTTTAAACCATCCCTTAAATCTGGGAGTGCACGAGATGTTATTACACTAAGTGAATAATCAATAAATGATGATTCTATTTCATCAACAATATTATTTTCTTCTAATCTATCTCTACTATGATCCATTTTTTAATACTCCCTTCTATATATCCAAATTTTGTGCATATGGAGCACGTTCTTCTATAAATTTTCTTCTTGGTTCTACTTCTTCACCCATTAATTTTGTAAAGGCAGCATCTGCTTCTATTACATCTTTAATTGTTATTTTTCTTAAAACTCTGTTATTTATATCCATTGTTGTTTCATATAATTGATCATCATCCATTTCACCTAAACCTTTCATACGTTGTATAATAGGTTTAATATTATCACTTAATTTTGATAAATAATCTTCTTTCTCTTCATCATTTAACACATACTTTGTTGTTTTTCCATGTTTTATACAATATAGTGGTGGTTGTGCAGCATATACATGACCTGTTTCAACAATTGGTCTAAAAAATCTATAAAATAAAGTAAGTAAAAGAACCCTTATATGAGAACCATCAACATCTGCATCTGTCATTATAATAATTTTATTGTATCTAAGTTTACTTAGATCAAATTCTTCACCTATTCCTGTACCAAATGCTGTTATTATTGTTCTTATTTCTTCATTTGATAAAGCTCTATCCAATCTTGCTTTTTCTACATTTAGTATTTTTCCTCTAAGTGGTAGTATAGCCTGAGTCATTGAATCTCTTCCTGTTTTAGCAGAACCTCCTGCTGAATCTCCCTCTACTAGAAATATTTCACAAATACTTGGATCTTTACTTTTACAATCAGCTAGTTTTCCTCCAAAATTAACAACATCTAAATCACTTTTTCTTCTTGTTAATTCCCTTGCTTTTTTAGCTGCTTGTCTTGCACGAGAAGCTGTCATTGATTTTTCTACTATTATTCTTGCTTCATTTGGATTTTCCATTAAAAATCTTTCAAATCCACCTGCAAAAACATTATCTGCTATTTTTCTAACTTCTGAATTTCCAAGTCTTCCTTTTGTCTGTCCTTCAAATTGTGGATTTGGGTGTTTACAAGAAATAATCATTGTTAAACCTTCTTTAACATCATCTCCTGTTAAAGATTCATCTTTTTCTTTTAAAATATTATTTTTTCTTGCGTAATTATTTATTATTCTTGTTAATGCTCTTCTTACACCTTCCTCATGAGTTCCTCCATCATGAGTATTTATGTTGTTTACAAATGAATATATATTATCTGTATAACTAGAATTATATTGCAGTGCAACTTCGAACATAACACCTGATTCTTCACCTTCTAAATGAATTATTTCTTCATGAATAGGAGTTTTATTTTTATTTAAATATTTTACATATTCACTTATTCCACCTTCATAACAAAAAGTTTCTTCAATTATATTTTCATTATTTCTTAAATCTTTTAATTTTAAATTTAATCCTTTATTTAAGAATGCTAACTCCCTAGTTCTTATTTTTAAAGTATCATAATCATATATATCAGTATCAAATATATCAGCATCTGGTTTAAAAGTTACTTTTGTACCAGTCTTATTTTCATCACATTTTCCAATAATACTAAGTTTTTGCTTTATTTTTCCACCATTTTCAAATTTTACTTCATAAATATTTCCATCTTTATATACATCTACATTTACAAAACTAGATAATGCATTAACTACAGATGCTCCTACACCATGAAGTCCTCCAGATACTTTATATCCTCCTCCTCCAAATTTTCCACCAGCATGTAAAACTGTATAAACTGTCTCTACTGTAGATATTCCTGTTTTTGGATGAATGTCTACAGGTATCCCACGTCCGTCATCTATTACTGTTATTGAATTATCTTTATTTATTGTTATTTCAATATTTTTACAATAACCAGCTAAAGCTTCATCTATTGAATTATCTACAATTTCCCATACTAAATGGTGTAATCCTTTTACATCAGTTGTACCAATATACATTCCTGGTCTTTTTCTTACTGCTTCAAGCCCTTCTAAAACTTGTATTGCAGATGCATCATATTTATTATCTACCATTTTTAACACCTCTTTTTGTTACATTTCCTTCTTCTACATAAAATATATCCGCATTTTCTACTATATTTTTATCTATATTATTTATATCTGTTGATGTTATAAAAACTTGTAAATCATTTTCTATATATTTAATAATATTATTTTTCTTTATTTCATCTAATTCACTAAAAATATCATCAAGTAAAAGAATTGGTTTTGAATATTTAGTTTCTTTAAACATTTCTATTTCAGCGAGTTTAAAACATAATATTGCAATTCTATGTTGACCTTGAGATCCATAATTATTAATTTTTATATCATTTACATATATAGAAAAATCATCTCTATGAGTTCCTATAAGTGTCATTCCTTGTAATAATTCATTATTATATAATCTTAAATACTTATCTTCCATTTCTTTTTTCATAGAATTATCATCTGAAATATTTACAAAAGTTTCGTATTTTATATAGATATTATCGTCACCTGTTATATTTCTATATATTTTTTTTATATAAAAATTTATTTTATTTATATAATTATTCCTATAATTAATTATTTCTATATTATTATTTATAAGTTCATTTGTAATAATATCAAAATAATTTTTATCAATTTTACTTTTATTATTTTTTATATATTCATTTCTATTTTTTAATATTTTTGAATAATTACTAATTACCTTCAAATAATTATTATAAAATTGACTTATTTCTATATTTAAAAAATACCTTCTACCAGATGGTGGACCTTTTAATATATTAATATCATCTGGGCAAAACATAATAACATTTATATTTGAAATATATTCACTCGTCTTTTTTATTATATTATTATTTATACTTACTCTCTTTCCTTTAGAATTTATAAGTACTTCATAATTTTTCTTAAGTGAATTTTCAAATACAACATCACCTTTTATTTTTGTAAATAATTCATTTTTTTTAATTAAAAATAAATCTTTATTACAACGATGTGATTTAGTTATAGATAAAACATATATTGATTCCAATATATTTGTTTTACCTTGTGCATTATTACCGATGAAAATATTTATTTTTTTATTAAAATCTAATTCAAGTTTAGAATAATTTCTAAAATTTTCTAATAATATTTTCTTTAAAACCATTTTAAACCTATTTTTATGCTCATATTTTCACCTTTATATTAAAATAATGCTCCTATACACATGTATATATTATAACACAAAAAAAGGCATTTTTTTATATTTTTATATAAAAATACCTTTTTTTAAATATTTTTTCTTTTTCTTAAAATAGATTCAAGTTTTGTTGCTCGTAAATATTGATTATCAAATGAACCAATTGATATATCTACTGTTAAACTTTCCCCATTTTCAAAATATATTTTTGATTTTCCATTAGAGTCTTTATAATCCAATATATAACTTAATGCAAACCAACTACATTCAGCAAGTCTAGGTGACGTACTAGGAAAATATATAATTTCTCTACTTTCTTCTATTATTATAGGAGATTTATGACTTACTCCTATTAATTTTTTTGTTCCCTCATGTCTACCTAAATATGAACTTCCAAAATATTCACAACTTCTTTCAATTATTTTCATACAATTCATATTAACTATAAAACTATTATCATTTTCTATTACTTTTGTAGTATATGAATCAATTGGTAATAATGCAACCGTATTTTTGTTAATTTCATAACAATCCATAATATTCCTCCCTTATAAATTATTTTTTCTAAAAAAAAATAATTTCCCCTATTTATACTCAGAATTATTGCAATTTTTGTCATTTATTGTAAAAAAAAAAGAAAAATTTAATATTTTTCTTAATATGTTTTAATTGGCAACAACAATTGAATTAAATTTTCATCCTCATCATTCTTAATTATTATAGGTTTAACATCTGAATTTAATAAAATTCTAATATCTTTACTATTTATAGTTTTTAATGCATCCATCATATATTTTGAAGAAAAGGCAATTTTTATTTCATTATCATTATTTTTAGTTATTGAAAGCTTTTCTTCTACTTTTCCTATTTCTGGTGTATTTGAACTTATTATAACTTCATTACCATTTGTTTCAAATTTAATAACATTTTTTTCTTTTTCACTTGTTAAAAGTGAAGCTCTATCTATTACTCTATATAATTCATCCAAATCTGCTTTTATTTCAATTAAAAATTCATTTGGTATTAGTCTTGAAGTATCAGGAAATGTTCCATTTAATAATCTAGATTGAAATAAAATTTCATCAAATTTAAATAATACTTTGTTAGAAAATATATGTAATTCTACATTTTCATCTTCATCATCTAATATTTTTACAAGTTCACCCATATTCTTCCCAGGTATAACTATATTTATAGGATTATCTATACTTTCATCTAAATAAATTGTTTTACTAGATAATCTATATGAATCTGTTGCAATACATTCCATTTTATTATTTTCTATCTTTATATTTATACCAGTCAAAATAGGTCTTGATTCTTGTGTTGATGTTGCAAATAAAGTTTGATTTATTATATTCTTTATAACTTTTTTACTTAATATAATTGGATTTGTAGAATATTCTAATTTTATATTTGGAAACTCTTTAGAATCTATTCCATTTAAATTAAAATTAGAATTTTGAGAATTTATAAGTATTTTTAGACCATCAATAACTTCTATATTAATAATTCCATCAGGTAATTTTCTAACTATTTCTAATAAATATCTTCCTTGTATTACTATAGTACCTAAATTATCAATATTATCTATATATTTTTTTTCAATAAAACATTGTATATCAATTTCATTATTAGTTGCAGTTAAAAATAAACCATTTTCTTCTAAATCAAACTTTATTCCTCCTAAAATAGGAATAACATTTTTAGAAGAAACTGCTTTTGATACATTATTTAAATTTTCTAATAAAATTTCTTTTTTAATACTAAACTTCATTTTAAACCCTCCATAACTATACTTTTATTATATCATATTTATTATTTAAATTTAATGTTATTTTTATTATTATTGTGGAATAAGTTGATAATCTAATTTTTTCTATATTTTATATAATTAAACAAATTTTTTTATTGTTTAAAATATAATGAAAAATTAGTTAATAACTAAAACTTTTCAACAATATGATTAAACTAGTTGTTTTTTTATTTCTTCAATTATATTTTCTAATTGCTTATTGTTTTTAATCTCTTTTTGTATTTTATCACATGAATGTATTATTGTAGAATGGTCTCTCCCTCCAAATTCCATACCTATTCTTGGAAAAGACTCATCAGTTAAATTTCTAGATAAATATATTGCTATTTGTCGAGGAAAAGCAATATTTGATACTCTTTTTTTAGATTTTAAATCTTCAACTGTAACATTATAATATTCAGAAACAACTTTTTGAATTTTTTGAATATCATTTTTAAAATTAGTAGATGATGATATTGTTCCTTTTAAAGCATCTACTGCTAACTCTAAAGTGATTTCTTCTTCAAAAAATATTGTTGAATATGCACATACTCTCGTAAGTGCTCCTTCTAAACTTCTAACATCAGAATTACATGTATTAGCTATATAATCAATTGCATCTTCACTCATATGTCTAGAAAAATCCATATTTGCCATTTTCTTTCTTATTATTTCTTTTCTTAATTCATTATCCGGTGGAAAAATATTTACTTTTAATCCCCAATTAAATCTTGTTCTAAGTCTATCTTCTAAATGTTTTAAATCATCTGGAGAACTATCTGATGAAATTATTATTTGTTTTTTATCATCATATAATGTATTAAATGTATGAAAAAATTCATTTTGAGTTTTTGGTGCATTTCCTAAAAATTGAATATCATCTATTATTAATACATCTATATTTCTATATTTGTCTTTAAATAAATCTATATAATCAAAATTAGTTCCTTCTTTATCCCTTTTATTCAATCCTAAAAAATCATTTATAAATTGATCACTAGTTACATATAAAACTCTTTTATTTGAATTTTTAATTATATAATTACCAATAGCATGCATTAAATGTGTTTTTCCAAGACCACTATTTCCATATATAAATAAAGGATTATACATTTTACCAGGATTTTCCGCAACTGCAAGTGCTGTAGCTTGTGCAAATCTATTACTTTCACCAACTATAAAATTTTCAAAAGTATAATCGGGGTTTAAATTAGCTTTTTCAGGACTATTAAAAGGAACCCCAATATCTTCAATATCTATATTACTAGTATTAATATTATTGTCTTTATAATATTCATTTTCTAATAAAAATTCAATATTGAAATTTGTACCCGTAATTTCATTAAATATTTCATTTATTATATCTATATATGATTCAGCAAGGTGCTTTTTATGAGCAATAGTTGGTACTATTATAATAGCGTGTTCTTCATTTAATTCTATAAGCTTTGAATCTTTAAACCAAGTATTAAAAGATAAAGTATTTACTCTTTCTTTTATACATAATAAAAATTTATTCCATATATTTTCTATATTCATAAAACCACCCCCTAAATTAGATAGTTATGAGTAATTAATCTTTTAATAATTATAAACTTATTTTTAGTAGTTTTCAACATAAAAAAGTATATGTTAAAAGTTATTAACAAGTTTTGTTTATAAAAATTATTGAAAAATAATAAAATATTTAACTTGTCCACAGTTTCCACAAAATGTGTTTAAACAATAAATTTATAAACATATTAAATTTTTCCACATACTGTTTATTAGTTGATAACTAAAAATTATTATCAAAAATAATATAAAATGTTTGACTTTGTACGTAAAAATGTATATAATTGAAATGTTTTATGAACTTGGAGGTGCAAAATGAAAAGAACTTTTCAACCTAATAATAGAAAGAAAGCAAAAAAACATGGATTTTTTTCTAGAATAAAAGGTAAAGTATTAAATAATAGAAGAAAAAAAGGACGCAAAAATATATCTAAATAATAAATCCACTCTTTTTTAGTGGTTTTTTTTGTATGAGTAGGAGAAATTAATATGAAAAAAATTAATATAATAAAAAAATCTAATGAAATTAATGAAATTATTAACTCTAAAAATACCATTAAAAATAAGTATTATTATATATATTACAAAGAAAATAAATTAAATAGAAATAGATTTTGTATATGTGTATCTAAAAAAAATGGTAATGCTGTTATAAGAAATAAAATAAAAAGGCAGATAAAAGATATAATTGATAAAAGTAATTTAATATTTAAAACAAATATGGATTATGTTATAATAGTCTCAAGAGAAATTAATAATATAAATTTTAATATAAAAAAAGAAAAATTAATTGAATTAATTTCAAAAATAAAATAGGAGAAATAATATGAAAAAAAATAAGATAATTAAAATGATTTTTATAGTATTATTTGTATTTATAATGACAGGTTGTACAGTAATATTAAAAGATCCAAAAACTAAAAAACCAGTATATTATGAAGAAGAAAATCTTAAAATAACATTAAATGAAAATATATTATGTAAACCTACAAGTAAAGGATTAAAAAATAAATATAATGAATATAAAAAACAAATTGATATTTCAAAATTACCAGATTGTTCTAATTTTAGTCCTAGCGATGGAAATTATAATGATTTATGGGAAACAATAGTTGTAAAACCATTAGCTTGGTTAATTTTGAAAATTGGAACAATTACAAAAAATTATGGTATTGCATTAATAATATTGTCTATTATAATTAGATTAATTTTGGCACCATTTACTAAAAAAACAGCAATGCAATCAGAAAATATGAAACAACTGCAACCAGAAATGGATAGAATAAATAAAAAATATGAAAATAAAACAGATCAAGAATCATTAAATAAAAAATCTATGGAAATGATGTCACTTTATAAAAAATATAATATAAATCCATTTTCAAGCTGTTTATTTGCATTTATACAAATTCCGTTACTTTTTGGATTTTTAGAAGCAATAAATAGAGTTCCAGTAATATTTGAAGAAAATTTATTTGGTCTTGTTTTAGGAACAACTCCTTTTAAAGCAATATCATCTGGACAAATACAATATATAATTATAGTTATATTAATTGCTTTAACAACTTTTATCTCTCAAAAATTAAATAAAACAGCACCAACTCCTCAAACAAATGATATTAATCCTAATACTATGACAAATGTTATGCTTGTTATGATATGTATAATGTCGTTAAATTTTTCTGTAGCATTATCTTTATATTGGATAGCATCTACAATATTTACAATAATACAAAATTTAATTGTTATGAAAACTATAAAAAAAGAGGTAAAATAGTATGAAAGTATATGAATATGAAGGAAAAAATTTAGAAGAACTTGTATTAAAGGCATTAAATGAATTAAATGTTAAAGATGATGAATTATTATATTCTTCAAAAGAAGAAGTAATTGGCTTATTAAAAAAGAAAAAAATAATATTAAAAGTAATTTTAAAAACAGATGTTATTGAATTTTGTAAATCATATTTAAAAAATATAATAGAGAAAATGGGATTAGAAGTAAATTTAGAAACAAAAAGAAAAGAAAATTGTATATTAATAAAAATCCATTCAAATAATAATGCTATATTAATAGGTAAAAATGGTAAAACATTAGAGTCATTACAAATATTAACAAGACAATCAATATATTCAAAAACAGGTATTTTTGTTAATATAGTATTAGATGTAGAAAATTATAAAGAAAAACATCAAAAAAATATAGAATATCTTGCTAAAAAATTAGCAAAAGAAGTATCCCAAACTCAAATTGAAATAAAAATGGACTCTATGAATTCATATGAAAGAAGATTAGTTCATGAAATTTTAAAAGATTTTAAAGAAATAAAAACTGAGAGTGAAGGAGAAGAACCAAATAGATATGTAGTAATAAAACCATCTAAATAGATGGTTTTTGTATAATTATTATATTATAATTAACAAGAAAGAGATGATAATATGAATGATACTATTTGTGCAATTTCAACTGCAATAGGTATTGGTGCAATTTCAATAGTAAGAGTAAGTGGAAGCAAATCTATAAATATAGTTAATAAAATTTTTGATAGAGATTTAAATAATAAAAAATCTCATACTATAAATTATGGTCATATTATTGAAAATAATGAAATAGTAGATGAAGTAATGATAACTATTATGAAAGCACCAAAAACGTTTACGAGAGAAGATATAGTTGAAATAAATTGTCATGGTTCTATTGTAAATACGAATAAAATATTAGAATTATTACTAAATAATGGTGCAAGACTTGCGGAACCTGGTGAATTTACTAAAAGAGCTTTTTTAAATGGTAGAATAGATTTAATTGAAGCAGAATCTGTAATGGATATGATAAATTCAAAAACAGAAAATGCTAGAAAATTAGCAATTAATGGAATAGATGGAAAAATATCAAATCTGATAAAGAAAATAATTAATAGATTAATTAAAGTTAATGCAAATATAGAAGTTAATATAGATTATCCTGAATATGAAGATATAGAAATAATTACAAAAAAAGAAATAGAAGAATTATCAAAATATATAAATAAAGAATTATCAAAACTATTAAATGAATCAGAAAATGGAAAAATAATAAAAGAAGGAATTAATACTTTAATTTTAGGTAAACCTAATGTAGGTAAGAGTTCTATATTAAATAAACTTTTAAATGAAGAAAAAGCAATAGTAACTGATATTGCTGGAACAACAAGAGATATAATAGAAGGTCAAATAAGAGTAAATGGAATATTATTAAATATAATAGATACTGCAGGTATTAGAAAAACAAACGATAAGGTTGAAAAAATAGGTGTAGAGAAAAGTTTAAAATTAATAGAAAGTGCGGACTTAATAATATTAGTCTTTAATAATAATGAATTATTAACAGATGAAGATTTAGAATTATTAAATAAAACAAAAGATAAGAAAAGAATAATAGTAGTAAATAAAATGGATTTAAAAAACAAAATAGATTTTAAAAAATTTGGTTGTGAAAAAATAGTAAAAATATCTGCTCTACATGAAATAGATGAATTAAAGAATGAAATTAGTGATATATTTAAACTTAATGAATTAAATAATAAAGATTTTACTTATCTATCTAATTCAAGACAAATATCTTTAATTAAAAAAGCAATAAATGTTTCAAAAAATTTAGAACAAGCATTAAAAAAAGAAGTTCCAATAGATATTCTTGAAATAGATATAAAAGAAATATGTGAAATATTAAATGAGATAATAGGCGAAAGTTATGATGAAAAATTAATAGATACATTATTTAGTAATTTTTGTTTAGGAAAGTAGGAAAAAATGAATAAAATAGCAATAATAGGAAGTGGAAGTTTTGGTTGTGCTTTAGCATATATTTTAAGTAAGAACAAAAATAATATAATAAAAATTTGGTCTTTTAAAAATGAAGAAGCAGACTTAATTAATAAATATCATAAATGTATATATTTAGAAAATTTAATTTTAGATAAAAATATAATTTGTTATACAAATTATGAAGAAGTATTAAATAATAGTGATTATGTATTTATAGTAACTCCTTCAAATGTAATTAAAGAAACATCTAAAAATATTAAAAAATTTATAAATAAACAAAAGATAATAATAGCATCAAAAGGTTTAGGTGAAAATAATAATTTATTATCAGACATAGTAAAAGAAGAATTAAATACTTATAACATTTCTGTAATTTCTGGGCCATCACATGCAGAACAAATAATAAAAAATATACCAACAGTAATTTCATTTGCAAGTGAAAATAAGGATTTTTATTATGAAATAAAAAAATTTTTAGAAACAGATAATTTTAAAATAGAATATACAGATGATATAATTGGTGTTCAAATTGGAGGGTCATTAAAAAATATAATTTCTCTTTTAGTAGGTATAATAGAAGGTCTTAAATACGAATCTAATACTATTTCATATATAATAACAAAAGGATTAAAAGAAATTAAAGAATTAGGTATTAAATTAGGAGCAAGAGAAGATACATTCTATGATCTATCAGGACTCGGAGATTTATTAACAACATCACTTAGTTTAAATAGTAGAAATAAAAGAGCGGGTATTCTTTTAGCAAAAGGAAAAAATCTTCCAGAAATAAAAGAAGAAATAGGTATGGTTATAGAAGGGCTAGAATCATTACAGGTAGCATATGATTTAATGATTAAGTACGATTTAAATCTATTATTAATTAAAAATTTATATAATTTAGTAAATAATAAAATAAATATTAATGAGTTTATAAAAAATATCATATAAATAAAAAACACACTTTGTTGTGTTTTTATGTTGCATAATTGTATGAATTTAAATATTGTAGTATAATACATTTGCAAAAAGAGGGTGTGATAAATGAAGTATGAAATAATAGTTGTTGGAGGAGGACATGCTGGTTGTGAAGCAGTGCTTGCTTCTGCTAATAAAGGACATAAAACATTATTAGTAACAGGAAGTAAAGATACAATTGCTATGATGCCTTGTAATCCATCAATTGGAGGTTCTGCTAAAGGAATAGTTGTAAGAGAAATAGATGCTTTAGGAGGATGGATGGGAAAAGTTGCAGATAAAACATTAATACAAATGAAAATGTTAAATAGTGGAAAAGGCCCAGCAGTTAGATCACTTCGAGCACAAGCAGATAAAATAACATACCCTAGAGAAATGTTAAAATTGTTAGAAAATAATAAAAATATCGATATAATAGAAGAAATAGTAGAAGATATAATAGTAGAAAAAAATAAAATAAAGGCTGTTAAATTATCAACAGGAAAAGAAATTATGTGTGATGCATTAATTTTAACTACAGGAACATATATGAAAGCTAATATACTTGTTGGTGAAAGTAGAACAGTAAGTGGTCCAAATGGTACAAGACCTTCACTATATTTAAGTGATAATTTAAAAAAATTAGGTTTTAAATTATTAAGGTTAAAAACAGGTACTCCACCAAGAATAGATAGAAGTACAATAGATTTTTCAAAGACAAAAAGAGAAGATGGAGATAATAAACTTTATACTTTTTCATTTGATAATGATGCATATTATACTATTGAAAAACAAGAACCATGCTATTTAACTTACACAACACAAGAAACTCATAATATAATAAAAGAAAATTTAAGTAAATCAAGTATGTATGGCGGATTTCATAAAAACTTAGGTATAGGTCCAAGATATTGTCCATCAATAGAAGACAAAGTAGTTAGATTTGCAGATAAAGAACGTCATCAATTATTTTTAGAACCAGAGAGTTTATATTATACTGATATTTATCTTCAAGGATTTTCAACAAGTATGCCATACGATGTTCAAGAAAAAATGGTACATAGCTTGCCAGGACTTGAAAATGCTAAAATACTTAAATATGCTTATGCAATAGAATATGATGCCATCGATTCAAAAGAGTTAAAACCATCATTAGAAACAAAGATTATAGATGGTTTATTTACTGCAGGACAAATAAATGGTACTAGCGGGTATGAAGAAGCAGCAGGACAAGGATTAATAGCAGGAATAAATGCAGCATTAAAATTAGAAGGTAAAGATCCATTAATTCTTAAAAGAGATGAATCTTATATTGGTGTATTAATAGATGACTTAGTTACTAAAGGAGTAAAAGATCCATATAGACTTTTAACATCAAGAGCAGAATATAGGTTACTATTAAGACATGATAATGCGGATTTAAGACTTAGAAAATATGGTTATGAAGTAGGACTTATAAATGAAGATCAATATCAAAAGTTAGTAAATAAACAAACAAATATAAAAAATATAATAGAAGAATTAAAAAGTATAAAAATAAAAGATAAAAAAAATATAAATGCATATGATTACTTAAAAAGAACTGAAATAACAATGGATGATTTAAAAGAAAAACTATCAAAAAAATACGGCGAATTAGAACTTGAACAAGCAGAAATAATGGTTAAATATGAAGGCTATATAAAGAAAACAAAAAAAGAAGCAGAAAAAATGAGAAAACTTGAAAATAAAAAAATTCCAAAAGATATAGATTATGATAAAATATCAAATTTGGCAAGTGAAGCTAGGATAAAATTGAAAGAAATTAGACCAGAAAGTTTTGGTCAAGCAAGTAGAATAAGTGGAGTAAATCCATCAGATATTTCAATATTATCTATATATATGAAGAGGTATTTTAATGACTAAAGAAGAATTTATAGAAGAATTAGAAAAATTGAATATCAAGGTTACAGAAGAAAAACTATCAAAATTAGAAAAATACTATGAACTAATTATAGAATATAATAATAAAATAAATTTAACTACAATCATAAAAAAAGAAGATGTATATTTAAAACATTTTTATGACAGTTTAACATTAGTAAAATCATATAATCTAGAAGAAAAAATATCAATTTGTGATATTGGAACAGGTGCAGGATTTCCTGGTATAGTTTTAAAAATATTCTTTCCAAACCTTAAAGTTACATTAATTGAATCATTAACAAAAAGAGTAAAATTTTTAAATTATGTAATAGAACAACTTGATTTAAAAGATATAGAAGTTTTTAATGAAAGAGCTGAAATATTTTCTAAAAGAAATGTAGAAAAATTTGATGTAGTAACATGTAGGGCAGTTTCCAAATTAAATATTATACTTGAATTATGTGTAAAAATGACAAAAGTTAATGGTTATATAATACCAATGAAATCAAATATAGAAGAAGAATTAAAAAATATATCAAATTGCTTAGATAAACTTGATTGCAAAATAGAAAAAATAATAGAATTTAACCTTCCTTTTGAAAATAGTAGAAGGAATCTAGTTAAAATAAAAAAAGTAAATATTACAAATAATAAATATCCTAGAAATTTTGATAAAATTAAGAAAAATCCATTGTAAAAAGTGGATTTTTATTGTACACTATTTATTAGAATAAGAAGTGAGGGGTAACATGAATAATAAGGAAACAATAGAAGTTGCTTTAGATGATATAATTCCAAATAGATTTCAACCAAGGCTATCATTTGATGAAAATGGTCTTAATGAACTTGCCGAATCTATAAGACAACATGGTATAATACAACCTTTAGTTCTTCGAAAAATAGGAGATAAATATGAGATAATAGCAGGAGAAAGAAGATATAAAGCTGCCTATATTGCAGGTCTTACTAAAGTTCCAGCAATCATTATGAATTTAGATGATAATGAATCTGCTGAAGTAGCTATTGTTGAAAATATACAAAGAAGAGATTTATCTGCAATAGAAGAGGCTAAATCTTATAAAAAACTATTAGATAGAGATTATTTAACGCAAGATGAGCTAGCAGGAAAGATGGGAAAAACACAAGCAACAATTTCTAATAAATTAAGGTTATTAAATTTGGATGAAAAAGTTCAGGAAGCTTTGTTAAATAATAAAATATCAGAGCGACATGCAAGAAGTTTACTTAAATTAGAAAATCCACTTGAACAACGTGAAATTTTAAATGAAATAATTAGTAAAAGACTTAATGTAAGAGATACTGAAGATTTAATAAATAAAAAAATAGGAAAATCTAACGATAATTTTGTACAAGTTTCTGGAATATCTAACTTAAATATTGATTCAAAAGAAGAAGATAATTTATTAGAGTTTCCAAAATTTGTTTCTCAAAATACAGAAAATAATGAATTAAATTCTCAAACAATTACTTCAGAACAAACTAATTTAAATACACCTATTGATCTTGATAGCTTCTTTGGTATGAGTAGCGTAGATAATACTAATAACCAACCTTCTGAAGATATAGAAGAAATAGAAACAATACCAGATGAAGTATTACCATTTGGAACTGAAACGGAAAACTTTAATAATAATATTGATCAAGCAATAGAAAAAATAAATAATATTGTTAAAGAATTAGAACAATTAGGTTATAAAGTTAAATTAGAGCAATATGATTTTGAAAAACTATATCAATTTATAATAAAAATAAATAAAGAATAAAAATTAAAATAAATATTTTATGTTATTAATAATTTTTATTCTTCTTTTTTTTCATCTAAAACATCCATAGAATCACCATCATAAGTTGTTGGTTGTGTTCCTTTTAGATAATATACTATTTTTCTTCTTTTTGAAGAATTAGTAGCAATTTTACCATTTAATGGATTAATTAAAACTGGTATAACATCTTTTGGTTTTTCATACCAACTATCTTCTTTTTCTCTAAGATAATTCTCTATAGTATCTGCCCAAATATTTTTTGAATATTTATATTCATTTCTACCTATAGGTTTATTATTATCATATCCAACCCAAACACCTAAAGTATAATCTTTATTATATCCCATAATCCAAGAATCATTATCTGTAGTTCCTGTTTTAATAGCATATTTCTTTGTAAGTTTTGGTTTTATACTTATACATGTAGGAGAAGTATAATCAGTGAGTGTATCATCATAGCAACCATTTAGAAGTTCACTTAAAATATATGTATAATTTTTATTAAAAACTTTTTTACTATTTTTCTTTTTTTTGTATACTATTTCTCCATTTTCATTTTCAACTTTTCTAATTAAATATAAATCATTTTTAATTCCTTCATTAGCAAAAGTTGAATAAGCATTAACAAATTCCATCATATTTAATTCTGTAGTTCCAAGAGGTAAAGATACATTTTCTTCTAATTTTGTTTTTATACCTGCTTTATTTGCAATATTAATCATTGCACTTTCACCTAAAAACAAATGAGTTTTTATTGCAAATATATTGTCAGAATAGGCAAGAGCAATTGTAAGTGGAATTGGATATGATGGATATATGTTACCAAAATTACTAGGAGTATATGTTTGATCATTACCTAAGCTAAATGTTGTTGGTTCTGATAAAAATGTAGAAGAGGCAGTAAATCCATTTTCTAAAGCAGCATAATATAAAAATGGTTTCATTGTAGATCCTACTTGTCTTTTTGAATATAATGCTCTATTATATTGACTTTTTTCATAATTTTTTCCCCCAGCTAATGCTATTATTTTACCATTTTCATTTTCAACCATTATTGAAGAAGTTTCAATATCATTTATATTACCAATACTATTATTAATAGCATTTTCAAGGTTAGTCTGTGCTTCTAAATCTAAATTTGTATAAATCTTTAAACCATTATTATCTAAATAATCATCAGGGATTATTTTAAGATCTTTAAGTTCATCCATAACAGCATCTTTGTAATACATAAGTGTAGATAAGTTTAAACTATCTTTTTTTCCATAATAAGTGAGTTTTACATTATAAGCTTCATCAGCTTCTTTTTTAGATATATAATTATTTTTAACCATATTATTTAATATGATTCTTTGTCTTTTTTTTGCTTTAATCTCATTATTAATTGGTGAATATTCTTGAGGATACCCTGGAATTCCTGCTAACATCGTTGCTTCTGCTAAAGATAAACTTTCAGCACCTTTATTGAAATAATATTTAGCAGCATTTTGAATGCCCATAACACCATTACCGTAATTTATAGTATTTAAATATCCTTCTAATATTTCATCTTTTGAATAATTAATTTCTAATTTCAATGCAAGTAAAGCTTCTTTAATTTTTCTTGACCAATTTCTATCAAAATTTAAATAAAGATTTCTAGCATATTGTTGTGAAATAGTAGATGCTCCTTCAACAATATTTTTATATTTTATATTACTATATATAGATTTTATTATTCTAATATAATCAAATCCATTATGACTATAAAATCTTTTATCTTCAGTTGAAATAGTCGCATTAATTAAATCTTTATCAATTAAATTTAAACTTATCCACTCTTTAGATCCATTTCCTTTAAAGAAAGCCTTGTCATTTTTATCATAAAGTATAACATTATTAGTTTTTTTAAGATCTAATTTTGGAGAAAGTTTTATATAGGTATATAAAAATGAAAATATAATACATATAAAAAAAGCAAAAAAAACAAATAATTTTAATAATATTTTTCTAATTTTCATTAATCTCACCATTTTTCTATTTTTATTATGATTAAAAAATAGAAAAATATGAGTGCATTTTTATTATATATATGATATAATCTTGCTAGAAAAAGTTTGGAGAATTTTATGAAATATTTAATAAATTTTACAATACAAAATAACGAAGAAATAATAACAAAGAAAGATATAAAATCAAAATATAATAAAAATATCTTATCTTTTAGTTATGATAAAGAAAATATAAAAATAACAATAAATAAAGATAATTTAATAATGCAAAAAGAAAATAATGAATCTTTATTACAATTTAAATTTATATTAAATAAAAAAACTGAAAGTAAATATTTTATAAAAGATTTAAATTTTTATATAGATACATATGTTTTAACAAATAATTTAATAATAGAAAACAATAAACTATATATTGAATATGAATTATGGCTACAAGATGAATATTCAGGAAAATTTAAATACGAAATAAATATTAAGGAGATGTAATAATGATAAATTATAAAAAAGAAATATCTAATTTAATATTAAATATACTATCTATAGATGAAAATGAAATATATGAAAATATTAGTTTAATAAAAGAAAAAGATAAAGGCGATTATACTTTTCCTTGTTTTACTTTATCAAAAAAGTTGAAAAAATCTCCTAAAGAAATATCTGACTATTTAAAAGAAAAAATTATAATTCCTAACTTTATAGAAAAGATAGAAAGTGTTAACGGATATTTAAACTTTTATTTAAATAAAGAAGAACTAACTAAAGCAGTATTTAAAGAATTTGATGAAAAAGGATATGATTATGGTAAATCCAAAATTGGATTAGGTAAAACTGTATTAATAGAATATTCATCACCAAATATTGCAAAACCATTTCATATTGGTCATTTAAGAACGACTGTAATAGGACATGCTTTATATAATATTTATAAATTTTTAGGGTATAATACGATTAGCATAAATCATCTAGGTGATTATGGAACGCAATTTGGTAAATTAATAGAAGCATATAAATTATGGGGAAATGAGTATGATTTAGAAAATAACTCTATGGATCAAATGGTACAAATGTATGTAAGAATAAATAAATTATGTAGTGAGGATGAACAAGTACTAGAAAGATGTAGAGAAAATTTTAGACTTTTAGAATCAAAAGATAAATATTGTGTTGAAATATGGAATAAATTTAAAACTTTAAGTATGGAAGAGTTTAAAAAAATATATGATATTCTAAATATAAATTTTGATTCTTACAAAGGCGAGGCATCATATGCATCTTCAATGGATGAAATTATTTCAAAATTAGAATCAAAAGGAAAAATAACAGAATCTGAAGGAGCAAAAATAGTAAATTTAGATAATGAAGGAATATCTACTCCTTGCATAGTACAAAAAGCAAATGGATCATCTATTTACGCAACTAGAGATTTAGCTGCAATTATATATAGAGCAAAAACATATGATTATGATAAGAGTATTTATGTAACAGGTTGTGAGCAGGATCTTCATTTTAAACAGATATTTGCGGTTGCAAAATATTTAGATTTAGATGAAAAGTATATAAATGGCTTAACACATGTTTCATATGGTATGTATAGATTAAAAGAAGGAAAAATGTCAACAAGGCAAGGGAATTTTATAAAACTTGAAGATATATTAAATGAATCTATATTAAAAGCTAAAGAAATAATAAGGGAAAAAAATCCGGATTTAGAAAATATTGATGATACAGCTAAAAAAGTTGGAATAGGAGCAGTTATATTTAGTGATTTATATAATTCTAGAATAAAAGATGAGGTTTTTGATATAGATACAATGCTTTCATTTCAAGGTGAAACAAGCCCATATATTCAATATATGTATGTAAGAATTAATAGCATAATTAAAAAATCATCACAAAATGTATTGCTAAAAGATATAAATTATAGTAAACTTAGTGACGAGCAAACATATAGTATAGTTAAATTACTTTATAATTTTACAGATATAGTAATTGATTCATCAACAAAGAACGAACCATATATATTATCTAGATATTTAATAGATTTAGCAAAAAATTATAGTATTTTTTATAATCAAAATAAAGTATTATCAGATGATATAGATGAAAGAAATGCTCGTTTATATCTAATAAACATAGTAGGAAATGTTCTAAAAAGTGGATGTGAATTATTAGGTATTCAAATGCCAGATAAAATGTAGAGTCATAAAGGTAAAATAAACATATACATATAGTGTATATTAATGAAAGGAATTATATTATGAGTATAAGGGAAAAAGAACTATTAGATTTAGAGTTAATGAGTTATACTGATATAGCTTATGAAATAATAAAGGAGGATAAAAAACAATATAATACACCTAATTTATTTAAAATTGTATGTGATATATTAAAATTAACAGAATCAGATTTTGAATCTAAAATAGGAGATTTCTTTACAGCATTAACAACAGATAAAAGATTTATATTAATTGATAGTGTAAATTGGGATTTAAAAGAAAATCATATTGTTAAAGTAATAGTAGATGATGATTCTGACTCAGAAGAAATAATTGAAGAAGAGAGCGATGAAACAGAAGAAGAAAATGATGAAGATATAGAAGAAGAAATAGATGAAGATGATTATAGTGAAGATGCAATAGATGATATAGAAGATGAAGATGATATGGATGATTTAACAATAATAGAAGATGAAGATTTAGAGGAATAGGTGATAATTATGATAGAGAGATTAGAAAAGACACTAGAGCGATATAATTACCTAACAAATGAACTAAGTAAACCAGATGTTTTAAGTGATGTTAAATTAATGACTACTCTATCAAAAGAACAATCATCACTTAGTGATATAGTAGAAAAGTATAAAGAATATAAATCTATAATAAATGGTATAGAAGAATCAAAACAAATGCTTAATGATAAAGAAATGGCTGAACTTGCAAAAGAGGAATTAACTTCTTTAGAATCATCTAAAGAAAAAATAGAAAAAGAATTAGAAATATTATTATTACCAAAAGATCCAAATGATGATAAAAATATCATTATTGAAATAAGAGGTGCAGCAGGTGGAGACGAAGCAAATCTTTTTGCAGGAGATTTATTTGATATGTACTCTCGTTATGCAGAAAATATGGGTTGGAAAATAGAAGTAATAAATAAAGAAGAAGGAACAAGTGGAGGATATTCACAAATTGAATTTATAGTTAAGGGTGAAAATGTATATTCTAAACTTAAATATGAATCAGGTGCGCATAGAGTTCAAAGAGTTCCAAGTACAGAATCACAAGGAAGAGTTCACACATCAACTGCGACAGTTCTTGTTATGCCAGAAGTAGAAGATGTAGATATAGAAATAAAAGAATCAGATTTAAGAATAGATGTATATAGAAGTAGTGGTGCAGGAGGACAAGGAGTAAATACAACAGATAGTGCTGTTAGAATTACATATCTTCCTACTAATACAGTTGTTACATGTCAAGATGAAAGAAGTCAACTAAAGAATAAAGAAAAAGCAATGCGTATATTAAAAAGTAAAATATATGAAGATATGCAAAGTAAACAAAATGCAGAAATTTCTGATGAGAGAAGAAGTAAAATTGGAACAGGAGATAGATCAGAAAAAATTAGGACTTATAATTATCCACAAAATAGAGTAACTGATCATAGAATTAATTTAACAATAATGCAGCTTGATAGAATAATGCAAGGAAAATTAGATGAAATAATTGAGGCATTAATAAATGAAGATCAAAAAAGAAAATTAGCAGGTAACTAATGAATGATATTGAGTATATAAATAAATACGTAGAAAAGAGCAAAAGAAAAGAAGCATTACAAAGACTTAAAAATAAAGAACCTGTTCAATATATAGTTGGGAATGTAGACTTTTATGGTTATAAAATAAATATTGATAAAAGGGTATTAATACCAAGATTTGAAACAGAAGAATTAGTTGAAAATACTATAAAATATATAAATAAATACTTTAATTCAAATATAGATATATTAGAAATAGGCACTGGCTCAGGATGTATTAGTATAGCGTTAAAAAAAGAATTAAAGAATGTAAATATAGTTGCAACAGATATATCAAAAGATGCAATACAAGTAGCGGTAAATAACGCTAAAGAAAACAATGTAAACATAAATTTTATTAATACAAATATATATGATGAAATTAATCAAAAATTTGATTGTATAATAAGTAATCCTCCATATATTTCAAAGAGCGAAAAAATAATGGATGTTGTATATAATAATGAACCTCATTGTGCGCTATTTGCGGATA
The DNA here is from genome assembly GCA_947589275.1 of uncultured Bacilli bacterium. Lineage (GTDB taxonomy): Bacteria > Bacillota_I > Bacilli_A > RF39 > UBA660 > CAG-433. Next base: position 57,507 of record CANQAQ010000001.1, read on the forward strand.
ATAATGGTTTGTATTATTATGAAGAAATACTTAAAAATATATCATCCATATTAAAAGAAAAATATTTAATATGTTTTGAAATAGGTTTTACTCAAGCAGATAGTATAAAAAAAATGTGTTCAAAATATTTAAGTAATTATACATTTATTGTAAAAAAAGATATGCAAAAAAGAGATAGAATGATATTTATACATAATTTTGAATAAATAATAAAAAATTATCCATAAAGATATTGAAAGGATGATTTTTTTATGAAAAAATATTTACTATTATTTTTAGGTATATTGGGTATAATATATGTTTTTTCAAATTTTAAAGAAACTGAAAATATAATCCCAGATGATGCAATAAGATTTAGAGTAATTGCAAATAGTAACTCAATAAATGATCAAAATGTAAAAATCCAGGTTAGAAATGTAGTGCAAAATAAAATATTTGAATTAATCTCTGGAGTAGATAATATAGATAAAACAAGAAAAATATTACAATCTAACATAGATGAAATAAATAAATTAGTAAAAGATACACTTAATAAACTAGGTTATAGTGAAAAATTTAATGTTAATTATGGTTATAATTATTTTCCAAAAAAGAAATATAAAGGTATAACATATAAAGAAGGAAAATATGAATCTTTAGTAATCACATTAGGTAATGGCGATGGTGATAACTGGTGGTGTGTATTATTCCCACCATTATGTCTTCTAGAGGCAGATGAATCTAGTTCTAGTGATGCTGAATATACATTCTTTGTTAAAGAACTTATAGAAAAATATATAAAGAAATAATAAGGATAAATCGAAAATAGATTTATCTTTTTTAGATTTGTTTTAAAAAATTGACAAAAATAAAACATTATGTTAATATATACCTCGACTTTTAATTAATGAGGGGGTTTATTATGAATTCAAATATCAAAATATTAAATGAAAAAGATTTTAAAGGATTCACTCAAATCTAACAGAATTATTAAAAATGAATAATTATAATATAAATAGTAACACAGAATATGTAAAATTATTTATAGATAAAATAAATAAGGTTTAATAAAATATTATTATATAATTAGGGAGGTTTATTTATGAATGGATTAAGTTTTAAAGAATTACTAAAATATAAAAAAGATTTAAATAAGAAATTATCAAAAACAAATGGTTCAGATAATATAAATGAAATTAATGAAAAGATTTCTTTAATAAATGAAATGCTTGAAGAGAAAAAGAAATATTATTCAAATCAGGATATAGTAAAATGGGGACAAAAGAAAAAAGATGCATTAACTAAAGAGGAATATTTATATGCATCAAAAATGTGTGAAGAAATAAAAGATTATAAAAAGTTAATAGAAGATGAACAAAGAGAAAAAATAGGTGTAAAAAAATCTAAGAAAGGATTTTTTAAAAAAGCTGCTGTAATTGCAGGATCACTTATTTTAGCAGTTGGAGCATATTTTGGATCATATTCTATATTTCATAAGAAAAATAAAGATATAAAAGATGAAAGTTCTAATTCACAAATTGAAGATCAAAATTCAGAACTTGAAAATTCAGGTGATAGATTAATTGATGATGTAGGTTTATCAGAATCACAAATCGATGATATGATAAATAATGTTGAATCAAATACTACTGAAGATTCATTATTAAATTCAAATGTTACACAAACAACGGTAGATAACAAAAATAATACTATATCAATAATTGAAACAGTAAATGATAATGCATCAGATACTCAAGATAATAATAATTCTGTAGTTGTAACAGAAGAAGTAATACCGGAAGTTGTAGAAGAAAGTAGTGAAATAATAATAGATCCAGAAGATACAGTAAGAGAAGGCGATGAAATACCTTCAGAAGAAGTAGTATATGAGGAGACAGTTGTAGAAAATGCACCAACAGTAGATGAAGGTAATATGCAAATAGAAGAAGATGAAAATGATGTAACATATTATAATAATGAAAATAACTCAAAAGAAAATAATTCTTCATCAAATAATAAAGTAGAAGAAGAAACAACAGTTAATCAAGCACCAGAAATAGATTATGATAATATGGAAATTGAAGAAGATGAAGATGATATAACATACTATGATGAAGAAGGAAAAGAAATTTCTTCAGAAAATTCAGCATATGTGTTAACATTAAAAATGTAGGGGGTTAAAATATGACATTTAAAAATAAAGCAATAACAGGTACATTAATTGGTATTAGCTTAGCAGCAGGTTTAGGAACTATTACTGCGATTAAAGATAATAAATCAAATATAACAGAAACAGAAGAAGTAAATGAATTAGACGTTGTTCAAACTAATAAAAATATAATAATAGTTAATGGAATGACTACATTACAGGTTGCAGAAAAATCTTATAATGAATATAAAGAATTTTATGATAGTATTGGTGTAAGTATAGAAGATATAGATACATTAATAAATGTAGTTAACGATAATACTGATGGTTATACATTAGAACAACTAGAAGATTCTTTAGCTATCGTAAGAAATATTGAATTATCAGATAATGTAATTCAATCAATTGATAATATAAATGCAAGTAAGATTTCAGAACTTCCATATGAAGGTGAATTATGTACTTGTATACCATCTCCAAAGATATCTGACTTTGTAAATATATCAAATATAGATGATACTATAACAAATTATGAATCTTTAAGAGATGAATTAATAACTGAAATAAGACAATCAGGAACATATAGTGAAGAAATAGCACAAAAGATTAGACAAGCAACTATAGATATGGAAATATCACAATATAATAAAGATACTTCAGATATGAATTCTGAATGTCCAAGTGAGGGATTAAACTATATAGTTGCATCATCAAAATATAACTTAGCGCAGTTATGTCAGCTAGTAACACCAAATAATAATTATATAATAGCTGATAATGGAATTGAACTTAAACTTTCTTTATCAGGTTCTGAATTAGAAAATGCATCTATAGTAGAAATGTTAGGAGATTCAGCACCTTCAGATGTTTTATCTAAGTATGCATTAGATAGAGAATCTTTAATTATTACTAAATATGATGAATCAATGTGTTCAATAGCAGTAGAAATATACCAAAATGCAGGATATTATTTACAATCAACAAATAATATTGAAAATCTTAAAGCTCTAAGTTATAAATTAAAAGAAGTTAATGAATATTATACTTATGGTATAGAAAATATAGATCAAATACAAGAAATAAATAATTTAACATTTTCTATATAAATACTCATATTGAGTATTTTTTTTATTAAATATATGATAAAATTATAGAAGAAATTAAAGCAAATTTTGTACTTTTGCATATGTTAATATAGGTGCTATCTATATAGTAGGAGGGTTTTATGAAAACATTAGAAATAGAGGGTAATAAAAAATTAAGTGGTACAGTAAAAATAAGTGGTGCAAAAAATAGTGCAGTAGCACTAATACCTGCATCAATATTATGTGATGAAAGTGTCACAATATCAAATATACCTAATATTTCAGATATAAGCGCACTAGAAGATATATTAAAATATTTAAATGTAAAATTTAAAAGAGATTCAAGTGGTGAAATGTACATAGACCCTAATAATATGAAAAATAAAATGTTACCAGAATCAATTTCTAATAAATTAAGAGCATCATATTACTTTATGGGAGCCCTTTTAGGAAAATATAAAAGAGTTGAAATGTATTTTCCAGGTGGTTGTACAATAGGTGCTAGACCAATAGATTTACATTTAAAAGGATTTGAATCATTAGGTGCAAAAGTAAAACAAACAAAAAATAAATATATAATAACTGCAGATGAACTTATTGGTAGTAATATTTATCTTGATGTAGCAAGTGTAGGAGCAACTATTAATATAATGTTAGCAGCAGTAAAAGCAAAAGGAATTACTGTAATAGAAAATGCAGCAAAAGAACCTGAAATAGTAAATATAGCAACTTTTTTAAATAATATGGGTGCTAAAATAATGGGTGCAGGAACTAATACAATAAAGATTAAAGGGGTATCATATTTAAAATCATGCTATCATGAAGTTATTCCAGACAGAATAGAGGCAGCAACTTATATTATGATAGGTGCAGCAGTTTGTACAAACTTAGTAGTAGAAAATGTTATACCAGAACATATAGATGCACTAATTCAGAAATTAGTTGAAATGGGTGTTGATTTAAAAGTAGATTCAGATAAAGTAGTTGTAACAAATAAAAATAATTTAAAAAAGATAAACGTAATGACTCTTGTTTATCCAGGTTTTCCAACAGATATGCAGCAAATAATAGCAAGTCTTATGACTCAGGCAGAAGGAGAATCACGTATTGAAGAAACAATATATGAAAATAGATTTTTAAATTTATATGAATTAGTAAAGATGGGTGCGAATATAAAAATAGAGGGTAATAAAGCATACATAAAGGGTAAAACAAAGTTAAAGTCAGCAGAAGTCTATGCTAATGATTTAAGAGCAGGTGCTGGACTTGTTTTAGCAGCGTTATTAGCAGATGGAACAACAAAAATAAATAATGCTGATTATATACTTAGAGGTTATGAGGATATAGTATTAAAATTAACAAATTTAGGTGCTAAAATTAGACTCATTTAAATATAATTTATTAATAGATTATATAAAGGGTGGGTCTAATGAAAATGAAAATAGTAATACTCCTAGCATTTTTTTCTTTATTTGCGTTTATATCATATGTTCAAAATAATAATAAGGAAATAAATTATACAATACTTGGTGATAAAGAGCTATTTTCTAATAATTTAAAATCGGTAAATTTTTCTGATATGATATATCAAAAATTAGATGATGATAATCTTCTTGGATTTTATTCTAAAGATTTTATAAGAAAAGATATAAGAATAATTGATGTAATGAATGACATAAATGATAATATTTCTATAGATAATATAACAATACAAAATATAATAAAAAGAACGGACATAATGATATTATCAATAGGAAATAATGAAATAAATTACAAATTATCAAAAATTGATAAAGATATTAATAATGATGTTGAAATATATAAATATTTAGATGAAATAGTAAATGATGCATCCAAGCTTATAGATGACATACAAAAAATAAATAAATGTAAGATCATATTTTTAGGTTATTATAATGATACAAATAATGTAAATAATGATAAATATTATATATATGTAAATGATAAAATAGAAAATATGATAAAAGATAAAAAACAAGAATTTATAAATTTATATAATTTACTAAATAAAAATGAATTATATTTGACTAAATCAACTCCTATATACATAACAAATGAGGGCAATTTGGCAATATATGATAAAATAGTAGACAAAATAGACGATTTACACTTGCATAATATAAATTAAATTGTTATAATATTAAAGATTTTGGTAATTCTATAATCTACAAAAGATTATGGCGGAAGGAGAAATAATAATGGCAAAAGAGGGAAACGTTGTTTATAAAGAATCAAAAGTAATATGTGCTTGTGGTGAAACTTTTACAACACAATCTACTAAAGATGAAATACATGTAGAAGTTTGTTCTAAATGTCATCCATTTTTTACAGGAAAACAAAGTAGAACATCAAAAGCAGGTAACGTTGAAAAATTCAGAGCTAAATATGGTTTTGATAAAGAAGATAAATAATTAGACAAAATGTCTAATTTTTTAATTTTATGTTATACTATTATATAGAATAGAGGTAATAAAATGAAAATAGGTATAGTATCTGATCATAATGGCTATGAATTAAAAAATAAAATAATTAATAATTGTAAAGATATAAACTTTATTGATTATGGAACAAAATCTAAAAAAAATACTGATTATCCTGATTATGCTTTTAGACTTGGAAAAGCAATAAATGATAAAGAAGTAGATCTTGGTATTGCAATATGTGGAAGTGGAATTGGAATGAGTATAGCTTGTAATAAAGTAAAAGGTATAAGATGTTCAAGGGTAACTTCAATAAAAGATGTAAAAATAACTAAAATAGATAATAATGCTAATATTATCGCATTTAGTTGTAAACTAGATTTTAAAAAAGTAAAAAGGATGATAGAAGAATTTATAAATACCCCATTTTCAAATGAAGAAAGACATAATAGAAGAATTAATAAAATTAGTGAATATGAATTAACAAATTAGCATATGATTTACTGGTGAGAATATGAAAAAAATAATAACAATAGTATTACCAGTAATATTTATACCATTTTTGATAATTCATTTTTTTTATGATTACTCAGTTAAGAAGATTATATCAGGATTTAATACAAATAAGAATGAGCAAATAATAAGAGTTTTAAGAGGTAATGGATCTATAGAATCATTAAATATTGAAGATTACTTAATAGGGGTTGTTTCAGCGGAGGTTCCCGTATCCTTTGAAAAGGAAGCATTAAAAGCACAGGCTGTAGCTGCAAGAACATATGCTATGAAACAAATTCAAAATAGTAAGAATAGAGAATATGATGTAACGGATAATACGCTATCTCAAGTATATCAAGATGAAAGTTCATTAAAAGAAAAATGGAAAGATAAATATGATGAATATATAGCAAAAATAAAAGAATGCATAACAGAAACAGAGGGCGAATATATAACATATAATAATGAAGTAATATATGCTTTCTTTTTTTCAACTAGTAACGGAAAAACAGAAGATAATAAAAATGTATTTGGACAAGATTTACCATATTTAAAAAGTGTAGATAGTAGCTTTGATGAGAGTGAGACAAAAGGATTTACATCAACTAAAAATTTTACATTACAAGAGTTTTATGAAAAATTACAAATACCATACAATGATACTATAAATATAACAGAATTATTAAGAACAGAATCAGGTAGAGTAAGTAGTTTAAAAGTAAATGGAACAAGTTTAACAGGTAGGACATTTCAAAGTAAGTTATCACTTAGATCAAATGATTTTACAATAACTCAATCAGATAATACTGTTACAATAACAACAAAAGGATTTGGTCATGGAGTTGGAATGAGTCAATATGGAGCAAATGCATTAGCAAAACAAAATAAAAAATATGATGAAATATTAAAATATTATTATCAAGGAACTGAAATTCAAAAATTATAAATAATATGTATAATTTTTTTAAATTCTACCACACTTTAAATGAGGTGGAAAATTATGAAAACAAAAAAATTAAGACCATTTGTAATGCCAGTAATTTATGGTATAGCATGCGCAGCAATTATTATGTCATTAGTTTTAGTTGATAAAACAAAAAACAAATCTGTTATGAAAGAATATAACGATTATGTATATGTAAATAATAGTATACTAACGGATAATATACCTGTATCACAAGAGGATATTGTTATTGTAAAACCATATACATCTGACAAAGTAGAAATATCAAAAAAATTTTATGATATATCATCAAGTGATGAAGAAAAAGAAAATGCAATTATATATTATAACGATACCTACATTCAAAATTCAGGAATATTATATAAATCAAGTGAAGAATTTGATGTAGTAGCCATATTAGATGGTACTGTAATAGATGTAAAAAAAGATGAAATACTTGGGAATGTTGTAGAGATAAAACATTCAAATAATATAATAAGTACTTACCAAGGATTATCAACTGTAGATGTTAAAAAAGGAGAACTTATTAAACAAGGTAACTGTATTGGAAAAAGTGGTAGTCTTAATGTAGGTGAATCATTAGATAATGCATTATTATTTGAATTTATATATAATGGAAAGTTAGTTAATCCAGAAAATTATTATGATAAAAAAATAAGTGAATTATAAAATAATCATAAAAAAATAATATAATTATATATTTTATTATAGGGGTGTTTAACTTGAATAATAAAATATATACAAGAATTATTAAAGAATCAAATTATATTTTGAAAACAAATTGTACAATCCGTGAGGTAGCAAAATATATTAAAGTAAGTAAAAGTACAGTTCATAAAGATCTACATGAAAGATTATACATGATTGATAAAGATTTATATAAAAAAGTGGACAAAGTGTTAAAAGAACATCTTCAAATAAGACATATTAATGGTGGTAATGCAACAAAAATGAAATATGAAAAATTAAGAAAGGAGTGATATTTTGCTCAGCAAAGATATAGGAATAGATTTAGGAACTGCTAATGTATTAATATATGTAAAAGGACAAGGTATTGTTCTTAATGAACCAAGTGTAGTTGCAATAGATACAGAAACAAAAAATGTACTTGCTGTGGGCGAAGATGCACATCAGATGCTTGGAAGAACTCCTGGAAAAGTTAATGCAGTAAGACCATTAAAAGATGGGGTTATTGCGGACTTTGAATTAACAGAAGCTATGTTAAACATGTTTCTTAGAAAAGTTAAAGGGAAAGGAACTTTTTCAAAGCCAAGAATATTAATATGCTGTCCTTCTAATATTACACAAGTTGAAAGAAATGCAATAAAAGAAGCAGCAGAAGTAACAGGTGCAAAAAAAGTATTTGTAGAAGAAGAACCAAAAGTAGCGGCAATTGGCGCAGGTCTTGATATATCAAAACCAGAAGCTAGTATGGTAATAGATATAGGTGGTGGAACTACAGATATTGCTATACTATCTTTAGGTGAAATTGTAACAAGTAAATCAATAAGAGTTGCGGGAGATTTATTTGATCAAGAAATAATAAAATATGTTAAAAATAAGTATAAATTATTAATAGGCGAAAGAACTGCAGAAGAAGTAAAGATTGAAATAGGAACAGTTTTTCCAAATGAAAAAAAAGAAAAAAAATTAATTAGAGGTAGGGATTTAGTGACTGGGCTTCCAAATAGTATAACTATAGAATCTAAAGAAGTAGAAGAAGCATTAAAAGATTCTGTTCATAAAATAGTGACAGCAGCAAAAAATGTACTAGAAGAAACAATGCCAGAATTATCTGCAGATATTGTTAATAAAGGTGTTGTAGTTACAGGTGGTGGAGCATTAATAAGTGGTATAGATAAACTTTTAGATAAAGAACTAAAAGTACCAATTAAAATTGCAGAATCACCATTAACATGTGTTGCAGAGGGTACTGCTGTAATGCTTGATAATATTAAATTATTAGAAAAATAAGTTTATCTTATTTTTTTTTAATACTTAACATGATATAATTAAAATAGGTGATATAATGAGTAGTAGTTTATTAAATAATATAAAAATAATAGCTATAGTATTTACATTTGTAGCAATTATTATACCTTTTATAAAAAAACTAGCATTTCATATTAATGCAGTTGATGAACCAGGTGGAAGACATATCCATAATTCTATAATGCCAAAGTTAGGTGGATTAGGAATATTTTTAGGGTTTTTACTTGGATATATGTTATTTTGTAATCAAACTCCACAAATGATATCTATACTAATAGGTGGAATAATAATATTACTTACTGGGTTATTTGATGATATAAAAAGATTACCTGCATCAGTTCAATTTATAGGGCAAATAGCAGCAGCAGCAGTTGTTGTATATTATGGTTCTATTGTTATGCAAGATATATCTGCATATGGAATATATCTAAACTTTGGGATATTTGCTAAACCATTAACTATAATTTTTATAGTTGCATTGATGAATTGTATGAATTTTATAGATGGTCTTGATGGATTAGCTGGTGGAATTGCAACTATATTTTTTATAACTATTTCAATTATTATATCTTATATGGGAATTTATAATGGACTTGATGCATCACTTACACTTATTATGATAGGAGCAACATTAGGATTTTTAATACATAACTTTTATCCCGCAAAAATATTTTTAGGTAATAGTGGATCAATGTTTCTAGGGTATATGATATCTGTAATATCACTTTTAGGATTTAAAAATGTAACTATAACATCATTTATAATACCTGTTTTAATTTTAGCAATACCAATATTAGATACATTATTTGCAATAATAAGGCGTCTTTTAAAAAGAGAATCACCTACAAAAGGAGACAAACAACATTTACATCATCAATTACTTCAAAGAACATCGAGTCAGTTAAAGTCAGTACTTATAATATATGGAATTAATATTTTATTTTCAATCGCATCTATAGTTTATGTACTTGGTAATTCAAAACTAGGTGAAGTAATATATGTATTCTTATTAGTAATTATACTCTGGTTTGTATTAACTACTGATATATTATTTGATAGAAAAAAAATAGAAGATGATATAAAAAATAAAATAAATTCAAAAACAAAATAAACTATATAGTTTATTTTTATTTTCTCAATGAACAAAAATGGAAAAAACTGTAAATTTTGTGATATAATCGATTATGGTTGTTAGGAGTATAGGTATTATGATTAATTTCATTGTATGTGAAGATAATGATATTATTTTAAATAAAAATATAGATATTATTAATAAGATAATGTTTAATAATAATATTTCATATAAAATATATAAATTTTCATCATACAATTCTGAATTAAAAAAACTAATAAAAGAACATATAGAAAACAAAATATATATATTAGACATAGAACTTGATAATAAATCTGGTATAGATATAGCAAGAGAAATACGAAATAATGACTTAAATAGTTTTATAATAATATCTACTGTACATAGTGAATATTTACCCTATACAATAAAATCTAAATTATTAATATTTGATTTTGTATCTAAATTTGATGATTACGAAAATAGTTTATCAACAGTTATAAAAAACATATTATCTATATATGATGAATCTAAAATTTTAACTATAACAATAAATGGTTCAATTAAAAAAATAAAATTAAATGATATATTAAAAATAGAATATAATAATTCTTTAAATCAAACTTCAATAAAAACAAAATCAAAAACATATTATACAAAGAAAACATTAAAAGTTATAGAAAAAAATTTAGATGATAGATTTATAAAAACAAAAGATGGGAAGATAATTAATAATAACTATATTATAGATAAAAAATCTATAAATAAGAAAGGAGTGATATAAATGAATTATGCTGATTTATTTTTAAGTGCTATAATAACAGCAATAGGGACGCATTTTACGTTATTAAATATAGCATCTTTGAACAATGATGAAAAAACTAATATAAATATTCCAAAGTTTGTATTTTCAATTATGATTATGTCTATATTAGTCATATTAAATAAATTGTTTTTTGTAGATATTAATAAATTAGTATTGAGCTCTTTAATAATTATAATAATTGCATTTTATACTATTTTTAATAAAGATATAGTTAAATCAATATTTTATGGATTAATTTTTATTATTTTTAATATAATAATTGAAGTAACTGTTTCATTAATATTCTTGATATTTTTTAAATATAGTATAGATATTTATAACGATTTAAATTTTTCTATGAGTATATTTTCAACAGGAACTATTCTAATATTATTATTAATAAGTAAAATATCAAAATTGAAATTACTACTAAATAACGTATATAAAAAGGTAATGTTAAAATCTAGTTCAATCTTTATATTTTCAATTTTTACATTTTATTTAATAGTTATTTGTGTCAATAATTATTATATATATAATAACAATCTAACATACTTTATTAATCTAGGTATAATGATAATTGTATTAATTTCACTATCAATAGTTATATATAATAAATTCCAAAAGCAAAAATTTGAAGATAAATATAATCAGATGATAGAATATGTATCTAAATATGAGAAAATAATTAATGAACAAGGAAAGAAAAATCATGAATATAATAATCAATTAATGGTATTAAGTGG
>CANQAQ010000002.1 GCA_947589275.1 uncultured Bacilli bacterium
AGGTATCACTTTTTTCATAACTTCCCATGGTGTTTTAACCATCCTTGGTTCTCCCATTTCATCTTCATATCCTTTTGCAGCTGGAATAACATAACCAACACAATCAACTAATCTTATATTTGCCTCAAAATCATCAACCTTTATTTTAGCCGCATTACTAGGCACAAATTTAGGTTCTATTGTCATAATAGTTTTACCTTGAGCAGTCTGAGGAATTTCATCTAAACATCTTTTTCTTTCATATTCATCTTCTATATTAGGAACTACAATATTTTCGATGAATTTTTTTATAAATGTAGATTTACCAGTTCTAACTGCACCAACTACACCTAGATATATATCTCCGCCTGTTCTTTCTGATATACTCTTTATAATATCTATCTTTTCCATTTAATCCCTACTTTCTTTACTAAACTATATGAATAATAAAAAAAGTTATTACTAAAAAGTAATAAAGCTTAAATCATTTTATCTAAATTATCTGGAATTTTATCATTTATAACAGCACTTATTATCTTATCTTCTTGTTCTTTACTAACATCCTTACCTGTCATTACACTTAATTCATGAATAACCTCTCTTAATGTATCTTCATTTTTCATATTATCTCCTTGAAGTTTTTGTGCTAGATTTACTATTGTTGATTTTTTAATATTAGTCTTTTTTTCAACTCTTTTAAAAAGATTATCATTTATATTCATTTAGTAACCACCCTCTAGTCTAATATATGGATTAATTAATTTTTGGTTACTAAAATTTATATTTGTGCTATAATAAAAAAAAGGAGGTTTTGATTTATGTCAAATCTATTTAATAATAGAAAAAATAAACTTAAAAAATTAGAAAATAAAATCAAGGAATTAGAAGAAAAATCATCTATTTTACAACTTATAATAAGTGATCAAGTTTCATCTGATTCAAATACTATTGATATTAGTAATGTTTATGTAGTTAATATTAATAATTGTAGATACTTTGCTTATGAGAAATCTATTAAAGCTGATAATTTTATACATTACATCAACATATTTAACGATAAAGAAATCTGTAAGTATTCTTTTAAATTACCATCTTGTTTGCTTAATGATCCAAATATATTATCAATAATACCAATTAGTAAAATGTTTAAAGAGCTACTTATATACCCAGATGGAAATGTTCCAAATATATTGTTACAATATTTATATTATAAAGTTAATGATATAGATTCAGAAATGCTTAAAAATATTACTAGTTTAAGTTATAAAAAACATCAGTAAATTAATTACTGATGTTTTATTTATCTTCACCTTTATTTTTAAATTGTAATATTATTGGAGTTCCTTCAAAATCAAAGTTTTCTCTTATTTTATTTTCCAAATATCTCTCATATGAAAAATGAACTAATCCTTTATCATTAACATTTAAAGTAAATTTAGGTGGAGTTATTCCAGACTGAGCACAAAAATATATTTTTAATCTTCTACCTTTATATGATGGTGCTATATTAAGTGCATATGCATCTGATATAACATTATTAAGTAAACTTGTTTTTATTTTTCTTTTTGAATTTTCATATACTTTAATTATTTCTGGCATAAGAGTATGTAATCTTTTTTTTGTTTTCGCACTTAAAAATACAATTGGAATATAATCTAAAAATTGAAATTCTGCTCTCATTTTTTTAGTAAAAGTTTTTATATCATTTTTATCTTCAACAGTATCCCATTTATTTACAACAAACACCATTGGTTTACCTGCTTCAAGTGCATATGAAGCTATATGTTTATCATGTTCAATTATACCTTCTTCTGCATTTATTACAATTACGCATACATCGCTTCTTTCAATAGATTTCATAGCTCTAAGCACACTATATTTTTCTACATTTTCAAATATTTTTCCCTTTTTTCTCATACCAGCTGTATCTATTGCTATATAATCTTTTTTTTCATATTTAAATTTTGTATCAATAGAATCTCTAGTTGTACCCGCTTCATTACTTACAATTACTCTTTCTTCATTTAGTAATGCATTAACTAAAGAACTTTTACCTACATTTGGTCTTCCTATTAAACAAAACTTAAGTATATCAGAATATTCATCTTCTATATCTTTTGGGAAACCATTTGTTATTTCATCTAATAATTCTTTAAAACCTGTACCATGTTCACCACTTATAGGAATATAATAATCAAATCCTAATTCATAAAAATCATATATATTATCTATATGTTTTTTATTATCCATTTTATTAATTGCAACTATAACCTTTTTATTTGACTTATATAATATATCCCTAACTTTAAAATCATTAGATGTTAGCCCATATTTACCATCTACTACAAAAACAACTACATCTGCTTCTTCTATTGCAATTTCTGCTTGAATTTTTATCTCATTATTAAATAATTCTTTTGATACATCAATTCCACCTGTATCAATTAAATTAAATTTATAACCATTTTTATTATAAACTCCATATATTCTATCTCTTGTTATACCAGGTATATCCTCAATAATAGAAATCTTTCTTCCAATTAATCTATTAAATATTGTAGATTTGCCTACATTTGGACTTCCTACTAACGCTACTGTTGGAATTTTCATATTAGTCACCTCACAAACAGCATAATTATATCATAATATTATAAAAAAAAGAAGTTTATATTTTAACACCCCTTCCTAAAATCTTATATACATTATCATCAAAAATGACCTTTGATTCTTCTAATAATCTTATATCTACATTTTTTACATTTAAATAATATTTATTATCATAATAGTATATTTCATTACCTAAAAAATCTAATGGATCATCTACTTCATATAAAAATAACTTATCATCTAATATATTTAATTTTATATTAATTATATCATTATCTACTTCATCTAATTTAATTAACTCAACTATAATTCCATAATAATAATTAATATAAAAGTTAATATGATATGAATTTTCTAATTTAATATTATAGTAATTCTTTAATACATTAAATACATCAATTAATATTTCTTTTATACTATTTATATTTAGTTGAACTTTTTTATTAATAAGATATACAATTATCCTATCTTGATAATAATCTATCTTCACTATACCACCACAGTACATTATATGAAAAAAATGAAGAATTTTACTCTTCATTATAAACTATTTTACTTATAATACTAGATATATTATTTTTACCTAATTTTGTTGAACTTGAGAATAATATAAAATTATCATCATCTTTTATAGATAAAGTTTCCTTTATAAGTTTTACTTGTTTTTCTCTTATTGATTTTCCTATTTTATCAACTTTAGTCGCAACAACAGTAATATCTAAATTATAATATTTTAAAAAATTATACATAAGTAAATCATCATTAGTTGGTTTATGTCTAAAATCTATAAGCATAAATACATGTTTTAAATTATTTCTATTTGTTATATACTCTTCTATCATCATTCCAAATTTCTGTTGTCTTTCTTTACTAACACTAGCAAATCCATATCCAGGAACATCGACTAAATAAAAATCATCATTTACTATATAAAAATTTAAAGTTTGAGTTTTACCGGGTTTACCTGATACCCTAGCATAGTTTCTTCTTTCAATTATTGAATTAATAAAACTACTCTTACCAACATTACTTCTTCCAACAAGTAAAAATTCTGGTTTATTATCTGTAGGATACTGACTTTGTCTTACAGCACTTATCGTAAGATCTACAGTATTAATTTTCATAAAATCACCTATATCCATTATAACAAAATAAAAAAATTAAAGCAAACTGCCTTAATTATTTATTATTTTTCTTATATTCTTTACATAGTTCATCTAAATCTTTTACTAAATCTTTCATCATTTCAAAGTCTTTTAGTCTTGCACCTGAAGCAAATTTATGTCCACCACCATTATATCTTTCTAATACTTTATTTATTACTGGCCCTCTACTTCTAGCATTAACTCTAATTTGGTTTTGTTTTGTATCTTCTGAAAATGTTACCCAAACAAGAACTTCATTTATATTATTAAAATTATTTACTAAATTACCACTACTAGCTGGATCAACTTCAAATTTTTTTATTATTTCGTCAGTTATTTTTAAATAACCTAATCCATTTTCAGTAACTATTAAATTTTGATACATATATCCTTGAAGTCTTATCTCTGATAAAGGTCTTGCATATAAATCATCATAAAGATTTGTAAAATCTATTCCTGTATCATTTATAAGTTTTGATACTAATGACATTGTTTTTTTAGTTGTGTAATAAAACAAAAATCTATTAGTATCTGAAACAAGTCCCATAAATAATCTTTCAGCTGCATATTTATTTATTTTTAATCTTGTACTATACACTAATTCAATAATCATTTGGCATACACTAGATTCAGTATCATCAACCCAAGATATATCTCCAAATTCATCTATAGCTGGATGATGATCAATTTTTATTACATATTTATACTTTGAAATATCTTTAATCCCATCAATTCTTTTTAAATCTGGTGTATCAAGTACTATTAATAAAGCATCATAAAAATCTTCTTCTTTTATTTTATCAACATTACCCATATATTTAAATTTAGATGATGTTGTCCCAATTGCATATACTTCTTTTTTTGGAAATGTTTCTTTAATTATTTCTCGTAATCCTATTGAACTTCCTAGTGCATCTGGATCTGCACCTATATGTCTTGCAATTATTATCTTTTTAAATTCTTTTATTTTTTTATATATTGTTTTTTCCATAAAAACACCTTTATTTCTATATTAAACTATACGTATCTCTTGCTATTACTACCTCTTCATCAGTTGGTATTACATATACTAAAACTTCACTATCAGTTGATGAAATAACTCCTTCTTTTCCAAATCTACATTCATTATTTTTTTCTTCATCTATCTTTATACCAAGACATGATAATTTATCTATTATTAATTTTCTAATATTTGGAGCATTTTCTCCAATACCTGCAGTAAAGCAAAGTACATCAACTCCACCTAATTCAACATAATATTTAGCAATATAACCAACAATAGAATTAACATATAATTCATATGCTAAAATACTTGGTTTATGATTTTCTTTTACCTTTTCATCTAAATCTCTAGAATCACTACTAACTTTACTTATACCAAGTAATCCACTTTTTTTATTTAATTCGTTATCTACTTCAGTAATACTCATACCTGTTTTTTTCATTATATATGGAATAATACCATAATCTATATCACCTGAACGTGACCCCATAACAATACCAGCATTTGGAGTAAATCCCATAGTTGTATCTATACATTTTCCATCTTTTACAGCACTAATACTTCCTCCATTACCTAAATGACATACTATTACATTTGCTTTAGTTTTATTTATTATATTCATTACTCTTTCTGATACATATTTATGACTCATACCATGAAATCCATATTTTCTAACTCCATATTTTTCATACCATAAATCAGGTACTGCATATCTAAATTTATCTTCTTGTAATGTTTGATGAAATGCAGTATCAAAACATCCAACCTGAACTGCATTAGGAATTTTTTTCATAAAAGCATAAACTCCAGATATATTAGCAGGATTATGAAGTGGAGCTAATTCATTTAATTTTGATATATCATCTAAAATATTTTTATCTAATACAATTGATTTAGAATATTTACTTCCACCATGAACTATTCTATGACCTACTCCTGCTATTTCATCTAATGAATTAATTACTTTATTATCAACTAATTCATCAATCAAAATATTTACTGCTACTTCATGATTTTCTAGATTTTTTTCCTTTCTTACTTTTTCTCCATTAAGTTTTATAGTATAAAAACTATTTTCTAAACCTATTCTCTCAAATGTTCCTGAAATTAATACTTTTTCCTCTGGCATATCATACATTTGAAATTTTAAAGATGAACTTCCAGAATTTACAGACAAAATATACATAATATCACCTCAATATATATTATACAATAAAATATATTATATTTAAATGATAAAAAAGAAAAAAACATATTTTACATATGTTATTTCATTTTTAGTATTAAATTAACTATAATTGCTGCATATACAAGAATTATTATTGTTAATATAAATATATCTGCAAATCCAGCAGTTGCTGAAATAGGTGGTACATATTTTAATGATTTTTCATCAGATAGTTGTTCAATTGATTGATTTTCTTCATCTTTAATAGGTGGTGTTATTGTTCTTAGTCTATCGTCAACTTTGATTGAAAATTGATTTTTTAGTTCGTCTAATTTTCCATCATATGTTTTATCACCTTTTTTTTGAATAGCTAATAACATTATATGAACAGGAACAAAATAATTTTTTAAAGCTTTATCTTTATTAACAATTTCATCTGATTTATTAATTTCACTTACAATTTTACCATCAATACTAAAATCAGATGGTTCAGTAGGTATTTTTGTATTATTTTTAATGCAATCAGCAGCTCCAATTATACTATTATTTGTTACTTGGTCAATTATACTTTTAGAACTCATAAGTAATCCTGTATCAGGATTTTTAAACTTACTCATAAGAATTGAATCGATTTTGTTAATATCGTTAGTACTTATTGCATTATATAAATCTAATAAAGTTTCTTTTTTTTCTTCCTTTTTAATACTTGCAACAGGTTCAAAATCTATAGTTTCTATTTCTTCATCTTCTTCACTATTTAGAGTTTCAATTTTTTCAGAAATAAATTCATCAATATTAAATTTACCACTCTCAAGGTCATCAATTGTAACAGTAGTAATCTTACCTAATTCATTTTTTATAGATATATTATTAGATTCAATATTAGTAATATAATCTTTTATTTTTGGATTATTATTTATATAGTTTTCAATTCTTTGCTTATTTCTTGCATCAATTACGCATTTAGGTGCATTTGGTATATTATTTTTAGAATATTCAACTTCTTCTTTATTAAATAAATCTATATTTAATCTACCTTTTTCAAGATCATCAATTGTTACAATAGCACTTTTACCTAACTTATTTTTTACCCATATATTATTAGATTCTTCACTTACTCCAGTAATATAATCTTTGTATAATGGATTATTATCTCTAAACTCTTTAAGTCTTTTTATAACACTAATGTCCATATATACCTCCTAGTCTTATTATATATATGATTATAACATATTTTAAAAGAAATATACATAGTTTTTAATAAAAAAATAAAAAAGTGAACTATATATAACCCATATAGTTCACTAATAATCTATCATATATTTCTATTTATTAATTATTGGTTGTTTGACATATAATTTCCACTGATTTGTGCTTGACCCATTTGAACTAATCTACGAGTTATTTCACCACCTACAGAACCGTTAGCTCTTGCAGTTGCATCAGCACCTAATTTAACACCAAATTCATTAGCTATTTCATATTTCATTCTTTCGATAGCTTCTTTTGATGCAGGTGTAACTAATTTATTACTAGTACTTTTCATTATTTTCACCTCCTATACATTTATAGAATGTGAAAATTTTGTCATTTCATACAAATAATAACATGGTAATTAGTGGAAAAAGAAAGAATTATATTCTTTCTTCTTCATACATATTTTCAGTTTTAATACTTTCATCTGGTGTATTTCCTTGAATGACATTTAATATTCCATCCATTTTTGCTTGAACACCATTTAATTTTGTCTCTAATTCATTTTTATTTTGTGATAATTCATCTTTTTCCTTTTTTAATGATAGAGCTTCTTTTTGTTTTTCAAATAAATTGAATTTAGTTTGTGATAATTCTTCTTCTAAAGCTTCAATTTGTTGTTGTTGTTTTGCATAAACATCAAGTAAAAGAGGTTCAACTTCTTGCTTAAATTTTTCTTTATAATCTTCTTTAGGAGTTACTCTTGACATACTATTAGATGTTGCTTGTGTTTCCATTTTAGGAAATTCAAATGATTCTTCTTTTTCAGGCTTTGTAGATTCTTGTTTTGCACTATTTATTACTGTTTCAACTCTTTTATTTCTTGCCTGTAATTCTTCAAATGTAGGAATTTCTATAGTTTTATTTAATAAATCTTCATTTGAATTATTAACTTGTTCATTTAAAATAAAATCTGTTGGTGTATTTATTGCAGTTTCAATATTTACATCTTTTAATGTATTAATAGCTGATGAATCTTCAGAATATTTACTAGCAAGAACATCTGCAAATTTTTTAGAAACTAAAAGTTTTTTTGGTTTTCTAACTGAAACTTCCTCACCAGAAATTTTTATATCACATTTTATATTTTCTGGAACTGGTTCTTGAGGATCTCTAGCTAATTCTTTCATGATATCCTTAATTTCTGTCCATTCCTCATTGGTTTCTATTTCTTTGTATGAATAATTAGAATTTTCTTCAATTATTCCAGTACAATAAATTTTTATCATATCATTATCATTTATTTCATTATAAGTATAAGTTATATAATTGTTATTATTAGCTAACTTGTACTTTGCAAGTATTTGAGCTTCCTCTCTAATACCTTCTTCATTTATTATATAAAACATAACTTTATTATCGTTCATTTCTTAACACCTCATCTACTATTGGAATTATATCATAAATTAATTCTTTTAGCAACAAAATATTTGCAACCATAAGCACATTTTTCTTTAAGATATTTATCTAGCGTACTTATTTTATTATTAGGCTTAGATTTTGAATTATTATCATCATAAAAACCTTTTAGTCTAAGTTTTTCATATGCCCAGTCACCTACTACATAATCAAACTCATAAAAATAATCAGTACATTTATTTATAAATTCTTCTTCATTAAATGCATCTCTATAATCTTTAATAATTTCATATTCAATATTTTCTATCTTTACCTTTTTCATATATTCTCCATTAATAACCATACTAATTATAACATATATCTTTAATCATTTTCAATCGGTATAGATAATATATTTGAACTACTATTTAATTTTCCGTCACTATAATACTCTGGTACTTTACCTTGAATAACTTTAATAGCAAGAGGTACTTTATTTATTACTTTTATTGTTTCTGTTTGAAAAGGTATTATAACTTCTTCAGTAACTTCTACTTTTGCATAAATGTTTATCATCGCACTATTTAATCCATAGTTATTAACACTAGTTTCTATACTACTAATTACATTACCAATTAAATTAATTTTAACAGGAACTTTTGGACCTAAATTTGATAATAATACATTATTAGTTATTATACCCAGTGGAATTTCAGATATTACACCATTTTTTAATTTTGTTATATCATAATCATCATTATTTACAAATGATAAATCTTCTATATTCCCTTTTTCTATTTTTTTTAAATTATTACTTACTACACTTGTAGTTTTATTTAAAACCTTATTAATTATAACTGGATTAAAATCAATAGTTTGTATTTCACCTACATTATTTTGAATTACATAAAACATATCATCTTCTTTAAGTATATTTAAAATATCATCTGATATAGAATCTTTCATTACGGTTATTGCCATTTTTTTACTATCTATTTTTGCTTGTTTCATAATTATAGGTAATACTTTTTTACCAGAATAATTTAAAAATAAAAAAATTCCTAGTATAACAAATACTATTATTGTTGATATTTTTGTACTAATTTTAATATTCCTATTACCCTTTAATTTAATTTTTTTCATAGTTTCACCTAATTAAACATATGAAAAAAAATATGCATTTAATAACATATTATTTTATTAAATACATATTTATTATATACGCTAATGCAAAGATACATACTATTACTAAAACTAATATTAATATTTTTATAAATATATTTGTCTTTTTAACCTCGTTTCTTATATCTTCTTTTACACCTTCAAAATCTTTAGTATCAAACATAAAAGTATCCGTACTATATTCTCTTGAATCATCATTACTCTTAATTTGTCTAACAGTTACTGTATCAGTTTGTTCATTTTTTTTATTATCAGGTTCTTTCAAATCAGAAAAAATATCTAAAGCTAAATCTTTTTCACTTACATTTGTTAATGTATTCATTATATTTAATAATTCTTTTTCTTCTTTTATTAAATTTTCATAAACTTTTCTAGTTTTTTCTAATTCTTTTTCTATTTCTTCATTTGTTTTAAAATTATAATTTCTAATTTTTCTTTTTTCACTTGCTTCTTCTATTATATCTCTTTTACTTTTTGCATCTTTCAAAACTTCATTTATATCATATGATTTCTTTTCATTTTTTTCGTTAAATTGAGGTAAATCCCCATATATGTTACTATCTTTTTTTATTTCTCTAGTAGTTCTTGTTTTTCTTTTTTCATTATCAATAATTTCTTTTATTTTTGATATATCTATTTCACTTGAATCATCTATTACAACCATATTATTATAATTTGTATCTGTGAATAAATCATCATATAGTTCTTTGTTTCGTTCTGTCCTACTTAAATTTGAACTATTTTTATTATATTTATCTATACGAGAAATCATACAACTCACCTACTCTATAAAGATAATACCATATTTTTATTTTTTTTTAAATATATTAGTTAAATTTATATTTTTTTATAGTATAATATATTGTAAATGGAGGTAGTTATGAAGTTAAAAATTAATAAAGATAAATGCCTAGGATGTGGTATGTGTGTTAGTATAAATAATGATGTCTTTAATTTTGAAGATGATGGTTTAGCTAACGTTAATAATCAAAATATTACTGATTTAAATATTGAAGAAGTAAAAGAAGCAAAAAATTCATGTCCAGTAAGCGCTATTGAAGAAATAAATGAAAATCTTAAGGATTAACTTAAGATTTTATTTTTTATTTGAATATAATTTTTTTATTTCTTTTATTGAAAGTTTTCTTGATTCACCAGGTTTTAAGTTTTCTAACGTCAAGAAATCTATTGATTCTCTTTTTAATTTTTCTACATTAAAACCTATTGATTCAAATATTTTTTTAATTTCATGATTTTTTCCATCATGAATAGTAATTTCTACAATACATGTATTTGATAATTTATCTATCTTTTTTAACTTTATATTATCGGGTATACATTTTACATTATCTATAATAACACCTTGTTTAATTTTATTAATAGATTCTTTATCAATAATTTTATCTAATTTCGCAATATACTTTTTTTGTATTTTATTCTTTGGATGCATCATTAAATTTGCAAATTCTCCATCATTTGTTAGTAATATAATACCAGTTGTGTCATAATCAAGTCTTCCAATTGGATAAATTCTATTATTAGTATTTATTAAATCAACAACAGTTTTTCTTCCTTTGTCATCTTTTACAGCACTAATTACTCCTCTTGGTTTATATAAAACATAATATTCTTTTGGTTGCTTTTTTATATTATTACCATTAACAACTACTTCATCATTTTCATTTATCTTTACACCAAACTCTGTTACTTTTTTACCATTTACAAATACTTTCCCTAGTGATATATATTCTTCTGCCTTTCTTCTTGAACATATACCAGATTCAGCAATATATTTCTGTAATCTAATCATAAAATCACTCCAATAATCATTATGAGTATATCATGATTTTTTATTTTAATCAAAATTAATTATTTTTTTAAATATAACGGTTCTTTATGAACACTTTCATTTTTATAAAATACTTCTATATAACCTACTTCGTCAGTAATATTTACTATATTTTTATATAATACTACACTAGTTGTTATATTATCTCTTTCATTATTTGTCATTGGATAATAATAATTATTTTTAACATATAATTTATCTTTATATTTAGTTGTTTTTATTTTTATTTTATCTTTATTTATAATTAAATAATTTTTATAATTAGAAAATCCATATTCATATAATTTTTTATGGGTATTAAAGTCATCTTTATCATTAAATGTTACTATAATTAAATTCATATTTTTTTTAGATGCACTTGTAACTAATGTTCTTTTAGCTTTTGTAGTATAACCTGTTTTACCTCCAGTTGCATATTTATAACTAAATAATAATTTATTCTTATTAGTCCATGAATACGTTTTCATATCTGTTTCAACAACTATTTTCTTAGTGCTATCTATTTCCCTAAAATCATATAAATTATTTGCATACCTCATTAAAAGTGCCATATCATAGCACGTTGAATAATTCCCTGTTTCATCATCATCTAATCCATGTACATTATTGAAAATTGTATTTTTCATTCCTATTTCTTTTGCTTTATTATTCATTTTTATTATAAATTTTTCATGACCACCAAGATAATCTTCTATAGCAATAGCAGCATCATTTCCACTTCTAAGTAATAGCCCATATACTAAATGTCTTAAACTTATTTTTTCACCTACTGATACATATATACCTGATCCATGAGATTTAAGTACACTTTCATTTATTTTTACTATATCGTCTAATTTACCTGATTCTATTGCTAATATTGCAGTCATTATTTTTGTAGTACTTGCTATTAAATGTTTTTCATTAATAGCTTTTGAATAAAGTATTCTTCCAGAATCAGAGTCAATAAGTATAGCATTATTACTTGGAACAGTAATTGCACATATATTTAAAATAAAACTAAAAAATGTAATTAAACTTATAATAATTTTCTTCATATAAATACCTCATCTAATTATATGAATATAAACAAGAAATATAAATTTTTATTTTTAAATTTAATTATTTAAATAACTAAAAAAAAGACTTTTAGTCTTTTATGAAACATATATACCATGTAATTTTTCTATATCTGAATTACTTAATTGATCTAGTTGCCATTCTCCATTAACTTTAGTTAAAGTAAATTCTATAGTATATTTTACTGTATCTGTTATTTTTTCCATTAATGATAATTTATAATCCATAAATTTTGTTTCATCATAGTCTAAATTATCAGTTTTATTATTATCTTCATTATCTGTATCATCAGTTTCTTCTATGCTATCTTTAATATCTTTTTTAAATTCATCTAAGTGTTCATTTAAATATGTATTAGCATTTCTTAAAGCTGATGCATAATCATATACTGTTATTTCAACTTCTACAACAGCACTATCATCTTCTATTATTTCATCTTTTATTTCATATTCCATATTTTTATATTGGTTTACCATTAAAGTTTTATATCTATCTCTTTGATCTGTATCTGATATTTCAGATTTTATTGTTTCATCAAGTTGAGAAATAATATCTGTATTTTCGTTTTTATATTTATCTAAAAACTCAGAAACTTTTTGTCTTGGTGTTACTGCTGTCCCTAAAGTACATGCTGATAATAAAATTACCATTAATGCAACAATAATTTTTTTCATAATTTTCCTCCTTCTTTTAATAATTTGGAAGAATAATTTTATTTTATTCAAGAAAAAATAAAAAAAAGAAAATTAAATTTATTTTTTAATTTTCTTATTTAGTATAAATAATCCTATAATTACTACTGCTAAAGCACCAATTATAAGTGCATATCTTATTCTTTCTTGTCCTGTTGAAATATTTATTACAAGTTCAGCTTGAGCTGCTGCACCTTCTTCTACAGTTACTTTTTTATTTATCATAATAGAATTACCAGATGAATAACCATTTTCATTAATAACTATTTCAGCCATTGCATCAGTTGTTGAAGGTAATACAAATCCTTCTGGAGCTTGTATTTCTACTACACGATACTTTGTCTTAGAATCTACGTCTTTAAATGATACTATTCCATCTATTGGCGTAAAAACATATATAGAGCTCTCTCCAGTCTTATCAATTGTATAAACATTATCTTCTTCATGATAAATTAATGATACATCTTCAAATTTTGAATTAGATTCATTATATACTTGAAGTTTAAATTTACCATCACTTATAGGATTACCATCTTCATCTATTTTATAAAAACTAAATTCATTTTTTGCATTTGATAATGTTACAAAACCACTATTATAATATTCATTAGTAGCACTATCTTTTGTAACATCTATTTTAATTTCAGTCCACTCATTAGTTTCATCAATAGTATAACCATCAACTGTAACAGTTTCTTTTAACCAATATTTACCATCTGGTAAATATCTAATTGTTGCCTTACCATTATCATTAGTTACTATTTGAATAGGATTACCAGTTTGACCATTTACATATTCATATTCATTTGTTTCTTCATTTTTTATTAAAATAATTTGTTTTGTTTTTGTACTATCATATAATTCAAATGTAACACCTTTTAACTTTGATGATAAAGTTCCTGTTTTTAATATAGTTAAAGATGTTTTAAAATTCTTTATTGTTATTTTTGCATTGGTTGATCTATTCCATGATTTAGTATTATAGTTATATACTTCTAAATCTGAGTCTTTAGTTATCCTTATTTTTCTTTCTCTATCACTTTGTTTTCCAGGAAGAACATATGGATATGGTACAGCAGTTTCTATAATTGTATATTCACCTTGTGGTAATAATTGTATAGTATATTCATTTTTAGATGGATCAACTAAATCTGTTATTGTTCCATTTTTAGAATATCTATAAGCATCATTTACAAGTTCAAATTTAACTATATTATTATTTGAATCTTTTATTTGGAATGTTGCACCATTTAAAGATTTTTGATTCCTATTATCAGTTGCATCAACCTTTTGAATAACAATCTCTTTAGATTTATTTTCAATAACTAAACTATTTTCAACATTACTACCATCTAGTTTTTGAATATTAACAAAATCATTATAAGCTTTTGTTATTTTAGCTCTTCCAATATCTTCATTATCATCTTGTTCAATATTTATTTCAACTAAAAATTGTCCTAGGCCCTCATATCCAGTTGGAATAACAGTTTCTTCAAACATATATGTACCAGATTTATTAATAGTTACTTCAACCGTTTGGGCATTAGTTGTTAAATCAATTTCTCTAATAAATTCTTTTGTAGAACAATTATTACCAGAACATTTATATAAATTAAATTTCGAACCTTTTAATATTTTTTTAGTATCTGAATCTATCTTAGATACATAAAATTTACCTTTTTCTGTTTTTACATTAAAGCTATCATTTTTTGAAACAGAATAATCACCCATCAATATATCTTGTGCATCTGAATGATTTTCAAATTTAAACCATCTAAAACTTGTACTTCCTTCAGTAGTTTGTCCTTTAGTTAAATTTACATTTATAGTTTCTGAACCTATAATTTCTTTATTAGAACTTACATTAATCGTGTTATTTGGTCCTTTATTTGAAACTGTTATATATGATGGTTTTGAAACTACATTATAACTTCCAATATTTATTGATCCTGATTTATATTTATTTGATGCATCACTCCATTTTAATTTATAAGTTTTACCATGAGCAGGAAAATCATCATCTTGAGATAAACTTTTTGCATCATTTAATATACTAGTATATGCGGAATATAAAGTAGGATTAGTTGCTACAAACAAATCATATACACTATTACTTTCTGTATTTGGTTTATATTCATAATTACTTCTTGCACCTGCTTGTACTTCCCAAACTAAAATTTGAGTTGCTAAAACTTTTACACAAATATCATTATTTACGCAAGTCCCTACATCGTCTTTACCAGATACATGATAAGATCCTTGAACAAAATTATCTACACTTCTATTACCATTTTGGTATCCACTAGCAAGAATATTTTTTAATACTTCTTGTCTTGTGCTATCAAGTACTTGTCCATCGGAATCTTTTAAATCAGAAAAACCTTCATGTAATCCCAAAGAACTATTTACATAAATTTGTTTACCTACATGTAAACAATAACCATGGTAAATATTAGAATTATCCTCTACAACATGAACTTCCATAGTTCTAAAGCCACTATGATTACCAATTTTCATCTCAATACCATTTATATACATGTGCTCAGGATATGTTGTTATAAAATTATTTAATGGCATTCTTTTCATTTGATAAGTATATGCATTAGCAGTTGTAAAAGGTAATATAAATATAGATACAAATATTAATAGTCTTAAAAATATTTTTTTCATTATAATTACCTCCTACTCTTCTTCCTTATTTAAATTATCATTATTACTTGGTTTAACATAATCTAAAATTTCAATACCATCTAATATACTCATAGTTGTATTCATAACTTTTAAGTTTTGTGCTGCAACAAAATTTACATAAGTTCCACCATTATCTGTTTTTAAATCTAAAACTACAGTCATATAATATTTTTCATCTGGTAAAATAAGTATTTGAGCAAGTTTCGTATAATATAAATGTCCATCACTTTCATACCATCCATCATTTGCTGCAAGTGTTGAATCAAATGTCATCCCTTCTGGTATTGTTTCAATTATAGTTCCTATCGTACCAGGGAAATATTTAGAATTTGAAATTTCAAACTCATATGTTACTCTAAATGATGTATTTTTTAAATTTTTAACATCTATTTTTACCTTTGTTTGTTTATCATAATCATAAGAATTTGTTCCTCTATTTGAATTTACTACAACATTAGTTATATATTTTTTTATTTCAACTCCAAAATTTTGTCTTATTCTAAGCCCCATATCAATATGTCTAACATTTACGTAATTATTATCTAATGTAATCATATTTGAAACAGCTTCACATGTTCCTGATGATGTTTGCGCATCTGAATCTATTTGTGATGTATCACCTAAATTTACATCTACTTTATTTTTTTCAGTTAATGTATATTTATCACAATCATAAGTATATTTAATATAATATTTACCCTGTTGTAATCCTTTAAAATTATAATATCCATTCTTATCTGTTGTTGATTCAAAAATTAATTCATCATCATCACTATAATTTCCATCACTAGAAGTACTTTTATAAACTTCAACTGGAATATCACTAAGTCTTCTTTCAGAATTATTATAAAAACCATCGTAATCATAATCTTCAAATACATAACCAGATATACTTCTATTATAAACTGATGCATATGTAATATTTGATGCGACTGGTGTTATATTTGCATTTTCACCAGAATATAAAACATAGAAATTATTATAGTATTCGTCACCTTCATTATTTTCGGAAGTTTTCATAATAATATTAATACCATTTTTACTAGCAAAATATCCATTATTTGAAATAGGACTTGTAGATACAATTTTAATAGCAGTTATACCTGCTGTATTAGTAGTATAATTAGACCATTTTACCCATTTATTTGAACTAGATGCATTTAATTCATTACTTAATATTGTTTTTGAATTTTCTTTTGTGTAATATACTTCATATCCACTTGGTAAAGTTGATTCTAGTCTAACAGAAATATTACCACTAAATTCAGATCCTTCACCTATTGCATCTTCTGAATATGGTATAACTTTTACTAGTGATAGATTTGCAGATGAACCTGATAAATTAGCAGCTCTCATGTTATAATTCATCTCACCATTTTTTTCAAAATATACTGAGGAATTCATTTTACCTATTGTACTTATTACATTAGTATTTCTTAATGTAATACTAGCTGATTTAGTTCTAGATTTAATAGAATTAATTGAACTAAATATAGTTGTTGCATCTATATTTGGTTTCATTGTAGCATCTACACTTGCAATAACATCTGAAACTGTTAAATCTGCTGCACTAATATCAATATATGCATGTACTACTAAACTATCTACAACACTTGCTGTTCCATATTTTATATCATCTTCTGAATATGTATATTGATATTTATTATATTTCCTATCATTTACTGTTTCTTCACCAATATATGTAAGAGATTTATCTTGTTTTTCAACTGAAAGCTCAAGTTCAACTGGTAAATATAACGTTACTGTAGCACTTGTAAATGTTGCATTCATATCAGATTTATATAAAACTGGTGTTATATTTATTGAAACTGGATCTGTTATTCCTGAATAAATTGTATTTTTTAAACTATCATATTTATCTCTTATTTCAATATCATTTAAACCAACTTTAAATGGCGTTACTAATATTGTATTACCATATCTTCCACTTGGAACATTAGTACCTTCAACTATCTCTTTAGTATCACTATTATACTCTGTTTTTATATAATTTAAATCATTATCAAGTATTGATACTGATTTTCTTGGAATACCAGATAAATAATATAATGAATCATCATCTATAGTTGTACCTCTTGCAACTACTTGTGTAGTTTTACCAACATTAGAAGGATTTGATATCATACGTGCTTTTAATCTTATTATAGTTTTTGTTCCTGGATAATATTTTTCCTTAAAATCGTATTTAAATATTATAACTTTATCTCTATTATTTTCATCTTCACTTGCAGCAGATTCTATTGAATCATACCATTTAATAGAATTTTCTACTTCTTCTATACATGGTCCACCATAATAATTCATTAATTGTTCTTTTGTAAGCTTGGTCGTTGATTTAGGGCAATATTTTGGTGCTCCTGATTTTATTTTAAAATTAGTAGGGATCCATTCACCAATACCATATGAAACATTATATATATCACTAGTAGTATCAGTATTTTGTTTTTCATTTGATGAAGTAACTCTTAGATAATATTCTAACGTTTGATCTTGTATATTTCCAATATCAATTAGTTTTACCATTGAATTATCTATTTTAACATAATTTGTAAGACCACTATTAAGTACATCACCTGATTTTTCACCATACGTTATTGTATCTTGAATATAAAATTCTTCATTGTAATTGTATGATGCTTCTCCTGGTGTTTCATATTGTATACCACTACTAGCAGTAAACTCGGAATTTGATTCACTAATAAAATCTATTTTACTTAGATAATCTCCAACAAATGGTTCATAATTATCTAATATTTGAACTGTACTATTTTCTAATTTAAATTCTAGAGTAGCATCTTCATTAACTGTTTTTTCGGAATTAATAGCAAATACATTTGAACTTACATATGTAACTATATTAGATTCTTGATCCTCTACATTTAGATTTAAATCAACTGTATTTGTATTAAATTTAATATCTTCAAAATCTATTTTAAATGTTTTATTATATCCATCTGTAGTATTTATCTCTGAATAACCAATATTTGCATTTTTTCCATCATTATATGATGCTGGTAAATTAGGAATAGTAAACTTACTTTCATCATAATTTCCTCTATCTAAATATGATATATTACCAGTGCCTTCAGTATATCTAACATCTAAATTATAACTTTTAGATGTAGGAACTTGAATACCCTTCATGCCTTTATTTTCATCACTTGGTACATATAATACTATACCTACAGGTATACCTGTTATACCTGTTGTTTTATCACTCTTTATTGTTCCAGCATATAATTTTGCTTCTAATTTATCTACTGCAGTTACTACAACTGCATCACTATCAGATAAAATATTTTTTATATTTTCTAAACTATCAGCTGATTTATCAGTAGACTCTCTTACTCTTATTATAGGTAATATATTAGTTCCACTTTTTGAATTTATATTTGAAAGAACAACATTAATAGTATTAGAATTTATTAATGATGCATCATTAAATTTTAATTCATAATGTTTATATTCTTTACCATCTACTGTAACGTTCTTTGGAACATATCCTTCTGGTGTTGATGATAACTCAGATGTTACATCAACATTTAAATTTTTAGGTATTAAAACATCTACTATTACATTCCTTGTAGTATCAGAACTTATATCATCATCTGAATCTTCTTTAAATCCTAATTCATATTCTATATTGTATGTTATAGAATCAAAATTACGTACAACATGATTACTATCTGAACTATCATTACCGGGACTATCATCTTTATCAAAATAACCATCTAAATTTCTAGTTCCATCTTCAATAGTAACATTTGTACTTTTTACTTTTATTTTATTTTCATATGGATCAACATTAGCGCTTACAAAAAAATATATTAAAAATGAAGCACCTAGTAGTAATATTATAGATATTGTTACTTTGTATTTATATATAAAGTTTTTAAATTTACTCATAACATACCTCCGTACTATTATATACATTATTATTAAAACATTTTTTTTAGATAAAATCAATTAATAACGAAAAAAAATTATGAATTGTTAGTCATAATTTTCTTATTTTCCATTAAATTAATGATTTCAATAAGTTTTTTCATTTTTATATCATTATTTTTTATTATATTTACAAGCTTACTATAAATTTTTTCCTCATTATCTAATTTTTCATTATATAGTTCGAAAAAAATATATCTTAACTTTGTATTTTCCTTATTATTATACATATTATTTATTCTATCATATACATATTTTTCATTATCTTCTTCTTCTCTAGTACAAAAGCTAACTTTACTTGACTTTTTGTCTTTTATTTTATAATCTATAATGCTATATTTCATTAATTTTACTACTTCAAGTACATCTATTTCATCATCAATACTTAAATTACTTTTCATATAACTATTTCCATCAGAATCAAATTCAACCCCAATAGCATCTTCATCATATGCAAAAATACATGCATATCTTATTAAACTAATTGATTCTTCCGTATAAACTTCTGTTTTATCAAAAATAGTTAGTAAGAAATCTTTATTTATAATAATATTATTATTTTTTATATCATAAAATGTATCCATATCTACTTTATAAATAGGAATTTTAAGTATAAATTCAGGTGAATCTTCTTCCTTCCATTCATAAAATTCATATAAATTATTTTTATTTAAATTAAGGACTATATCATAAATATAATTCATTTTTTCCTCCTTTTGTGAAAATGCTAATGCACATAATAATTATTCCAAATATTACATTTAAGCATTCTATACGTCTACTTATAAATTTTACATATTCAAAAAAATTATACCCTAAAGACATTAAATTTAAATAAATAATTATATATGAAAATCCAATTACTGTAAGACCAAATCCAAATAAAAATAATAAAAATCTTAATGACAACAAACATCACCTACATAATTTTATTTATTATTTAGTAAAAATATTATATAATTATAATAAGAGGTGATAAAATGTTATTATTAAAATATTTAATTTTAGGTATTATACAGGGGTTTACGGAACCACTTCCGATATCATCAAGTGGACATTTAAGAATATTTAAAACCATATTTAATAGTGAAGTTTTAAGTGATATGAACTTTGAAATAATAGTTAATTTTGGATCACTTGTAGCAATATTAGTACTATATAGAAAAGAAATAATAAGTATTATAAAAGATTTCTTTATGTATATAAAAACTAAGGAAGATAAGTATAAAACTAATTATAAATATGCATGGTTAATTGTTATTGGTACGATTCCAGCAGCAATTTTTGGTATATTAATTAAAGACTTAATTGAATCATATTTTACAACAAAATTAGTTGGATTAATGCTTATAATAACTGCATTACTTTTATATATTATAAAAGATATAAAGGGAAAAAAATCTAAAGAAGATATTACTATAATTGATGCAATTAAAATAGGTTTATTTCAAGTAATAGCATTATTACCTGGAATTAGTAGAAGTGGCTCTACAGTTGTTGGTGGAATGATAAGTAATTTAAAAAGAGATACTGCATTAAATTATTCATTTATGCTATATATTCCAATAAGTGTTGCTAGTATGTTTTTAGGAATTACTGATTTAATTAAAGCACCTAATTTAAATAGTTTAATGATACCATATATAGTTAGTATGATAGCTGCTGGAATAGTTACATATTTTTCTGCAAAATTATTTATTAATATAATGAAAAAAGGTAAATTAATATACTTTTCTATATATTGCTTTATAGTAGGATTAATAACATTTATATTATTTTAAAAGGACAAAATTTTGTCCTTTTTTTATTCATCTATCTTATTTTCAAGTTCTACTTTGTTAATACTATCAAACCTTTTAGTAATTTTTTCAGTTGTTGTATGTATATCTTCAACATCTTTACTAACTGTTTGAATACTCCTTGATAATTTATCCCATCTTTCTTTATATCTTGAAAATTCAATTGATAATTTTGATAATTCTTCACCAATTATTTTTGCATATTTATCTCTTTCTATATTTTTTATTATTACTTCAATAGTTGTTAAAGTACTCATTAATGTTGTAGGTGATGTTAACCATACTCTTTTTCTATAGGCATATTCAATTATATCACTATGATACGCATTAAGTTCTGCAAATATTGCCTCTGCAGGTAAAAACATAATTGCCTGATTACTTGTTACACCATCTATAATATATTTATTAGCAATTGCATCTATATGTTTTTTTACATCTACTTTAAATAATTTAGATGCATTCTCCCTTTCTTGATTACTATATTTCTTATCTACCATTATTCTATAATTTTCAAGTGGAAATTTAGAATCTATTGCAACTATACCTAATGGTTCTGGTGCAAAAAGTACTGCATCTGCTATTGTTCCATTATTAAATGTATATTGAAGTTTATATATTTTATCATTATTTTCACCAAATACACTAGAAAGAATGTGACTTAAATTAACCTCCCCATATATACCTCTACTCTTCTTATCAGTTAATATACCTTGTAGTGATACAATGTCACTAGATAAATTATCTATTTTCTTTTGTGCTTCATCTATTTTACTTAGTCTTTCAAGCACAGAGGTAAAGGTTTTATTAGTTTTCTCAAAATTTTCATCTAATCTTTCATTAACTTTGTCATTCATAAGATTAAGTCTAAGATCTATCCTTTCAGATAAAGAATTAAAATCTTCATTTATATTTCTATTTATATTACTTTTAAACTCACCAAGTTCTTTTGTAACATTAATTTCCATTTTATTCATACTATCAGTAATATTTCTTTCATTTATATTTTTAAATAATGAAATAGTAACTAATATAACTAATAATACAAGTAATCCAACAATAATATACTCCATAATTTAATCCTTCCTATTATTTTACAAATTTATTTACTATTTTACTTGCTATATAAGCTAAAATAATCATTACAATAATTTGCATAAGTGTATAAGGATCAGTTATGCTTTCTAGTAAACTCTTCCCTATAAATCCCCAAAAATATACCATAGGTACTTTACCTATCATAAGTGCAGAAAAATACCTTTTTGGATCTATTTCAGATAATCCAGCTCCTATGTTAATAGCAAAAGCAGGTGTAAATGGAACTGCTAATAAAATTACTAAGTTACTATATGATAATTTATTTATATACTTCTTAAATTTATTTATTTGTTTGTTATCTTTATATCTATTATCAAACTTTTTTCTTAATTTTCTACAAATAAAAAATGAAAGCATACAACCAATAACAGTCGCAATCCAAGAGATTAAAAATCCAAATAAAGGCCCAAATGATACAACATTAAGTGCTATAAAAACAGCAAGTGGAAGTATTGGAATTATAGATTCTAATATTATAAGAAAAAATCCTGAAAAAATACCAAATCCGTTCATTAAATTAGTGATATAATTAATTGCTTCTGTTATATAGTATCCCATATTAATCCTCCTTTAATATTATAACCTATTTTAATATAAAAAACAAAAAATATTATTAATAAATAAAAATTGAACAAATTTGTTCAATTTTTAACTATCCATTGCATTATTAATTAAAATTGTTATTAAGTCAGTATAACTTATATTTTCACTTTCTATTAGCTTAGGATACATACTAATTTTTGTAAATCCCGGTATTGTATTAATTTCATTTATATATATATTTTCATTTGTTTCATCATAAAAGAAATCTATTCTTGAATATCCTTTACATCCTAAACTCTTAAATATTTTACAAGCATATTCCTTTATTTTATCTACAATATATATAGGTAAATCATCTGGAATAATAGTATATGATTCACTATTTACATATTTTGCTTCATAATCATAAAACAAATTACTAGACTTTATTTCACCGGGATTAGAACATATTAAACTATTATTATATTCTAAGATAGCACATTCTAATTCCCTACAAAAAATAAATTTTTCAATAATTACCTTACTATCATATTTATTTGCTTCCTTAATTGCTTTTTTTAATTGCCTTTTATTATCTACTTTACTAATACCAATTGATGACCCTCCATTAGATGGTTTAACTATCATTGGGAAATTAATACTATTAATAATATCTTCTAATTTATAGTTATCATTTATTACTAAATATGGCACTTGTTTTATTCCTAAACTATTAAATAAAATTTTGGATTTTTCTTTATCCATTCCAATTGAACTTGATATAGTATCACAACCTACAAATTTTATATCAAATAACTCAAGCATACCTTGAAGTTTACCATCTTCACCATATGCTCCATGCATCATAGGAAAAACTACGTCAAACTTTTTTAAATAATTTACTATGTTATCTATTAATGATATATTTGAATCTAACCAGTTGCCATTTTCTAAATATGCTAAATTATCATCAAATTTATACCAATTATTATCAAAATCAATACCAGCTACCTCAAACTCAAATAAATTTTTATCAATATTTTCTATAATACTTTTTGCAGATTTACAAGAAACATAATGTTCACTTGAATTTCCGCCAAATATAATTAAAACTTTTTTCAAAAAAACACCTCAATAGAATATATTATAAAAAATAAATAATATGTATAAAAACATAATTATAAATATGCTTAATTTATAAATAAAACAATACTATAAAGTATGATAGTTTTTATAAAAAAAACTAATCCAAATTGGATTAGTCATTTATCATACCCCGAAAAGTTCGGGTAAATTTAATAATGGGGCGGTATAAGGGAATCGAACCCTTGCATACTAGTGCCACAAACTAGCGTGTTAACCACTTCACCAATGCCGCCATAAAATTACTCTATTAATATATCATAATATTTTTTAAATAACAAGTCTATTTTATAAAAAATTGGACAAATTAATAATGGTGATAACTATGTTTACAAGTCATATTATTAAAGATGATATATTATATTTAAATATTGATATAAACTATGAATTTGGAAGTTTTAAAGGAAAGAAAAATAATATTATTAATGAAATAAAAGATTATATATCTAAAATGAAAATTAAATTAAAGAATGGTAAAATAATTCTTACTTGTAGTGGGGTTATTATTGGAAGTATAATATTAACTAACTTAAATAATCCTATTTCTGAAGAAAATATTAAATATGTTCCTAGTTTTAAATATAATATTACATATGTAACAAAACAAGAAAAAAATGAAATAGATAAAGAATCTAGTGTAGATATTAATGTAACTAATAATAGTTCTAATCAAGCTGAAAGTAATAAATTTAATTCTAATTATAGTAATTCCAATGTTGTAAATAATAAATCAAACTCTAATTATAATAATAATTCTAATAATACAGAATCAAACAATCAAGTTAATAATTATGATAATTCAAATGAGTATAGTACAACTATTCCTAGTGGTCCAAGTGTTACAGTATATAGAAGTAATGGTTCAGTTATAACTATAGGTCTTGAAGAATATGTAATAGGTGTTGTTGCTGCGGAAATGCCTGCTTCTTTTAATATTGAGGCATTAAAAGCACAAAGTGTATTAGCTAGAACATACGCACTAAAAGCACAAAGTACTGGCAAAGCATTAACGGATACTGTAAGTACACAAGCCTACATTGATACAAACCAAATGAGATCTAATTGGGGTTCTAGTTTTGATACTTATTATAATAAAATTAAAAGTGCTGTAGAAAGTACTAATTTAGAATACTTATCTTATAATGGTACATATATAGAAGCTTTATATCATTCTACTAATAATGGTAAAACAGAATCATCTCTTGATGTTTTTGGAAATTATTATCCATATTTAGTTAGTGTTACATCTGATTATGATAAGGCTGCATCTAGTTACTTAAGAACCATATCAATGGACTTAAATACTATATCTTCTAAACTCGGTATTAGTATAACACCTGATTCTTTAATAGAAATAATAAGTTATACAGATGGAAATAATATTAAAGAAATTAATATATCAGGCTCTACTTTTACCGGAAAACAAGTTAGAGAATTATTAGGACTTAGGAGTGCAGATTTTGATATATCTATTAATGGTAATACTGTGAGTATTACTACTAGGGGATATGGACATGGAGTTGGAATGAGTCAATATGGTGCAAATGGAATGGCAAATGCGGGATATAATTATCAAAGTATATTATCTCATTACTATCCTGGAACAACATTAAAAAAATAGGCCAAGCCTATTTTAATTTAATTATTGAATACATAATAACAACACCAAGTATAATTGCAATTATGCTAAGTATAATTGCACTTGCATTACCTTTTTCTCCAAGAGGTTCTGGTAATTCTTCTGGCATTACTTCTTTTTCTTCTTCATTATTAAGTGGTTTTGCAAGAATTTCTGGTTCTTCATTTAATACGCTTACTTCATCATCCATAAATATTGAAGATTGATTGTCATTTAACTTAAATTCTTCTGGTTCCTTAAAAATTGTATCATCAAATTCATCATCTATCTCACTTGGTTTAACATCTGGTGTTATATCGTCTATATTTTCATCTAAATCTATATCATCTTGTTTACTTAGATATTGATTATATTTATCAGTCATTTCTTTCTTAAAATTTTCAATTTCTTGTTCTATAACCTCAAATGGTTTACTTAAATCATCATTTTCATATTTTTTAAGAAAGTCAATATATATTTCTTTTGTTATTATTGGTATATTTTCTGATAAAGCATTTACTCTACTTATTATTTCTTTTCTACGCTCTTTTTTTAATTCAGCTTTATATCGTTCAAATAAAGCCTTTTTTTCATCTTCATTAACATCATTATTATTTAATATTTCTAATACTTTTTCATTATCATAATCTAATTCATGCATCATATTATCGAGCTCCTATCGTATATCATTACTAGTTACACTCATTATAACATAAAATACCCTATATTTGTAAATAGTTTTTAACTATTTTTATTAATATTTATCATATCATATAGTGCTTCTAGTCTAGTATGTATTGCAACATCACTAAAATCAAAATTAGAATTTAAGTCCATTAAAATAACATTTTCATTATTACATAGGTTCTTAAGTATAATATCATCAATATTATTAGATATATTTTTAAATGGTTTTATATGAATAATTGCAACACAACCATCATCAATTAATTTTTTTGCTTTTATAATATTATCTAGAAAATATGAATTTACTAGATATTTTTTATAATTCTTTATCTTTTTTATATATAACTTATTAAAAATTGGTATACTATAAAATCTATTTATTTCAATATTCATATTTGCAAATTCTTTTTCAATATAATAATCTGATTTTTGATTAATAAATGGATAATTTTCGTTTATTAACCCAACTTTTATACATTTTTTTGGTTTATCAAGTGCTATAGATTTAAATCTTGCAATATATTTTCTATACAAGTTAGATAAATCAATTATTCCTTTGGTATGTAAAAATTTTTTAGCCATAGAATTATTTAATCTATCGAAATTTCCTTTATTAATTTCAAATCCAATATTTTTTGAAACATATATATTTATCTTATCAACATAAATCATCATAATATAATAAATAAAATAATTATATAAATAAGTTAATAAATTCATTTTAGGATTTATTTTCTTTAATACTTTATAAATACTCTTTATTCTTGGAATATTATTATCAAATAAATTATAAATTTCAAATTTATACCCTAAATTAGTTAATATTTGTTTTTGAACTTCAGTATAATATTTTGACTCATATTCATTACTTATATTTATTAAAATATTAGATCCTTCATTTAATGCATTAATAAAACATCCTAAATTATATTTAAATTCTAAACTAACAAAGTCTGGACTATATCTATTTCCAATTTCTATTATATCATTAGTTATAGTAGAAAAATCT
Source organism: uncultured Bacilli bacterium (assembly GCA_947589275.1). Lineage (GTDB taxonomy): Bacteria > Bacillota_I > Bacilli_A > RF39 > UBA660 > CAG-433. The sequence continues at coordinate 27,807 of CANQAQ010000002.1, forward strand.
TTAACTTCTTTTAATGATAAACGCTCAAATAGATACTTCAGGGGAATATCATAATTGCATATATTATGAATACTTATTATTTTTTCATTCATATATATTCTCCTTTACAAAATTTTCTATCTTATCCTTTAGATCTATTTTTGATATTTTATTATCTATAACTATATCTAATATTGGTATTGATAATTTAGATTTACACATATAATTAACTAAAGAATCATAACTACATAAATCTGTTAGTAAAAATATTATCCCTTTTATATTTTTTTTATATAATTCTATAGTATTAAGTAATTCTTGATTATATGTCCAATAAAGATTTTCAGATATATTTTTATATAAACTTAATTCATTATCTGGGTTATATATATCAGAATATATTATATTAATATTTAAATCATCTAATTCATCAATTATAAATTTTCCAACAAATTCATCATACGTATTATATGGATGTGATACTAACAAAATATTATTAACAGAATCATTTATTCTTTTTGATTGTATTAAATAATTTATCTTATTTTTTTTATATTCTTCTCTTTTAGCAAACTTATATGCTTCAATAGATTCTGATTTTGTAAAAGATAAAATGTCCCCCATTTTTATAAATGCTTCTTCTTCAAATTTGTTATTATTGATATCTACAACATAATTTAATATATTTATATCAAAAACATTATTAACAATATCATATAGACTACTAAAATATAAACATTCTCTTGTATGTTTTTTTAAAGATAATATTCTAGGTACTAAAATATAATCCACTTTATCTTTTAAATAATAAACATGTCCAATATATATTTTTAATGAAAGGCAGCAATCATTTGGAATATATTCTTCTCCCATTTTTAATATATCATAGTTTGTATTTGGACTTATTAAAACCTTAACACCTAATCTTTTAAAAAATGTTTCCCATAAAGTGCCATATTTATAATAAAGTAAACCTCTTGGAATACCAATAGTAATTTTATTATTCATATTTATATCCTTTCATTATTATAAATATATGTATATAATAAAAAAAAAGACTTATCAAAGTCCTTAAAAATTAAACATAAGTATCTCTGGTTTTATTATAAGTAATAAACCAATTATAATCATTATTATCCCACCTACTAAATGAGAATATTTAGTATATTTAGTCGATAAACCAGTAACTTTTAATGTTATCATTGAAACTACAAATACTATAATGTCATCTATTAGAAAGAATAAAATATAAATAAACATATATAGCATATATTCAAATGTATTTAAATCATTCATTGCTAGTATTTGTGTAAATAAAAGTGGTAATCCTATTGAACACATAAGTTCAATGATATTTACAGATGCAGCAAGTGCAATTATACCAAATATTGCTAATATAAATTTTTTTTCTTTAGTTATACTAATAATTTTATTCATTATATTTTTGCGTTCTTTTTTATCTACAACATCACAGCCTTCGTCCTTTTTATTAATAGAATTTGCAAATTTACTTAGGTTAATTATACCAGTTATTATAGCTACTGCTGCAACAGCTAACCTAATAAATTGAACTTTACTAATAAATGTTGCTAAATTTAACCATGTTAACATAAATAATAAATATACTATACCAGATGTTAATATAAATGTTAAACCTAAAATCCACATTTTTTTCTTATTTTTCATATTAAATAACATAGTTATTAAAAATATCAAAATCCACATAGCACAAGGATTAAAGCCATCAACAAAACCTAATACTACTGATAATAATGGTAAAGATACATTTTTAGCATTTACACTACCAAGTATTGGAACTTCTACTTCTTCATCTGTACTTATAAGTTCATTATTTGTAGTTTGTTCTTTAACTATTCCAGTTATTTCACCAACATAATCCCTATAATTGTCACTTTTTAAATTTTTTTTTACATATTTTTTAATACTTTTATCTGTTGTTCCTTCTAAATATCCATATAAAATTTTATCACCAATTACTGTATATGGTACTCCAGATCTATCATCATTTAATTTTTCTTGAACTTTTTTTAATAAATCCTGATTATCTTTATCATACCATACTTCATATTTATATAATTTAATATCAGTTCTACCTTCTAAATATTCTTCTAAAAATGCTTCTTCTTTAGCACAATGTGGACATCCTTCACCGTAGAACAAATGAATATTTATAACCTTTTCATCTGCATTTACTTTAAATGGAACAAAAATAAATGTTAAAACGAGTATAAGTACTATTTTTAAATATTTCTTCATAATAATTCTCCTATTACTTCTTTTATTTCTTTATAACTTTTTTCTCCTTTAAGTCGCCTTACTTCTTTATCGTTCTTTAAAAATATAAGTTCAGGAAGAACTTTTCCAACATTATATTTTAAAACTTCTTCGCAATCGTAATCATAATCTATATTAATTATTTCAATATCTTTATATTCATCTTTTATTTTATTTAATGCATTATTAGTTACTAGGCACGCAGAACACCATAACGCCCCTACCTTTACTATTTTCAACATATATCACCGTACTTATTATATCATAGTTTTTAAAATAAAAAACAACTAATTTGGAATAATTAGTTGTGTACCTATATTTAATAAATTACTTGTCAAATTGTTTAATTGTTTTAATTCATTTACTGTCGTATTAAATTTTTGCGCTATAGTATATAATGAATCTCCTTTTTTTACTATATATATATTTTGCGCACTACTAGTTGGTATTTTTAGTCTCTGACCTATATTTAGTAAATTACTTGTTAAATTATTTAATTGCTTTAATTCTTCTACTGTTGTATTAAATTTTTGCGCTATAGTATATAATGAATCTCCTTTTTTTACTACATATATATTTTCTGCACTACTAGTTGGTATTTTTAATCTTTGACCTATATTTAGTAAATTACTTGTTAAATTATTTAATTGCTTTAATTCTTCTACTGTTGTATTAAATTTTTGCGCTATAGTATATAATGAATCTCCTTTTTTTACTATATAAACATTATTTTCAGATTCACTAGTAGTATTTCCTTCTTTTACTATAAGAATTTGTCCTATATTTAACAAATTACTTGTTAAATTATTTAATTGTTTCAATTTATCAACAGTAGTATTAAATTTTTGTGCTATTTTATATAATGAATCACCACTTTGAACTATATATGTTTCACTAGAAATGTTACCATTATTTACTTTTTTATTAGGTATTCTTAGAACTTGACCTATACTTAAAGAAGTGTTTTTTAAATTATTATAAGACATTAATTCTGAAACTGTTAACCCATATTTTTTTGCTATTTTATATAATGAATCACCCTTTTTTACTATATAAGTTTCTTCTTCATTTTTGTAATAAGGTATCCCCTTATAATTTGCTAAAGCTTTTACTACTGCTTCTGCATATTTTTGCCAATTTTCTTTTATGTTATTAGCATCTGTTATATTAGCTATATTACCATAATCAACAATAATGGTTTCTATAAGCCCAGTATTTCTTTGAATATTATCATAATCTTCAGCTGTATTTTGCTCGCTCCTTTTTTGATACCATTTATTAACATATGCACCTTCATTTTCTAATTCATCTTTAATAGATTCTGCCAATGTATCATTATTTCTAAGTGCATATATTATTTCTATTCCATTTTCATCTCTTGAACCTAATCTATTTGAAAGTGCTACTACTTTTGAATTATTTCCATAAGCATTATTTATACGATTTATTCTATTATTATCATTAATATATTCATCACTATCTCTAATAATCTTAACATCAGCACCTAGTTCTTTTAATCTATTATAAATATATTGACTAATAAGTAGAGCATATTCTTTTTCAACTATTCCATTACCAACATTCCCAGAATCACTTCCGCCTCTTGCAGGATCTATAACTATCATTTCATTCACCCTAATAAATTATATGATTAAAATTAAAATGGTAGAATATATTATAATATTCTACCAATAAAATTCTTTTTATTTATTAATGCATATATAACAATTGCAGATAAAACAGCATCAGGAGCTAATACTGAAAATACCCATATTTCTTTTTTATCATTAAAATCTAATATATATTTATCAAGTAAACTAACAATATAACAAACTAAATTATCTTTTTCATATGTATCTTTTATATTATTTATTCCATCAGGTTTTAAAAGTTTGTTTATAACTTTTCTTAAATTAAATATATTAACATAATCTTTTTCTTTTCTTTTAATATAATATTTTTTTAATAAATTATTAGATATATTACTAAAAGAATATACTTTTAACATATCAATATTGAATATCTTAGCAGCAAATTCTATACATGATAATACATTTGAATTTAATCTAAAAAGTTCTAAATTATATTTTTTTAAGTATTCTTCAATACTATTTCTAGCTACTGCTTCAAATGGACTTATAACTGGTAATTTAGAAAATATTTTTTTATAACATTTATCCATTTCATCTTCATATTTACTAGATTTTATATTTGTACCTTTTTTAAATGTATATAAATTTCCTTCTAGTTTATTAAAAGCTTTCATAGTATCATAAAATCCATATTTCATATTTCTAATTGAATTATCATTATCAAATATCATTAATTCTCCTAGATCATACCTAGTTCCAATATATGTTATATTTGCATTTAGATTAACAAATTTACTTTTAGATCCTATAGCTTTTAAATCTATAACTACTATATCAGTAGCACCCTTTTTAATTGCCATTTCTATAGGCATATTATCAAATAATCCACCATCAATATATTTTGTTTTACCAATACTATAACTTTTCATATATGGATAACATGCAGAAGAAGCCATAACATAATCTTTTATTTGTCCATAAGGAATATCTTCCTTATAAATTTCTATCTTTTTTAATGGCATAAATTGTGTGGTTACAAAACCAAATTCAATCTTTGAATTTCTTATTTTATCTTCATTAATACATTCATCAATTAAATTTTTTAATGGTTCATATGAAGCACTTTCTCCTGATTTTATTAACATTTTTGTTAAATCATTCATAGATTTTGCTTTTGTTATATCTATACTATCAAAAGAAAATATGTTTTCCATATTTATTTTTGACCAGACATCATATGCCTTCTTAAAATCATTCATAACAATAAAACAACCATTTAAAGCACCAACTGATGTACCTGTTACTATGTCTGGATTAAATCCTATTTTTCTAAGTGCATTCCATGCTCCAATCTGATATGCACCTTTAGCTCCTCCACCACATAAAACAATTGCTTTTTTACTCATTTTTACCTCTCTATCTATTTATATATTTTATATATAAGGAACTACCAATTAAATATTCAATAACATAAAGTAATGAATATACAATAGTAATTGTATTAAAATAAAGAATAACTGATGGTATGAATAACATAATTATTAATAAAATGTAATACCATCTAAATTTACAATACTTTGTTAATATAAATGAAGAAATCATAACATATGTAGAATTTATAAATAGTATACAAAAAGTAGCATAATTATTAGCATTAACTTCATTCATATTCGTAGCAAAATATGGTATTAAGTAAAATATAAATAATCCTATTAATAATATAATAAGTAATTTTTTATTTATTCGCATTTTTACTTTCCTTCTTTGACTGAGTACTTACTTCTTCTTCTATTTCTTCATTTAATTTAATGAATTCATATTTTGTATTGAAATATACAAATATAGTTTTTATAGTTGCTATTACAGGTACTGCAAGAACCATTCCAAGTATACCAAAGAAGTGTCCAAATATAAGTAAAGATATTATTATAGTTACTGGATGTAACTTAAGATTTTTACTTTGAACAAGTGGTGTAAATATTACGTTATCAAGAAGTTGCACAACTACTAAACTTATTACAACAAAAATACCTGTTGTTGTTCCTTGAGTAAATCCTACTATTGCAGCTGGAACTCCACCTATATAAGGTCCTACATAAGGAATTATATTTGTAACTCCACAAAATAATGCAAACAATATAGGTGCTTCTAATCCAGCTAAAGAAAAACCTATAGAATTTCCAAGCCAAACTAGTGCAGTTGTTAAAATTATTCCTTGTACATAATTTACAAGAGTTTGATTTGCGATATCCATTAAATTTCTTGCATCTTCTCTTAATTTGTATGGTAATAAATTTACTAATGCTTTGCTAACATTATCAAAATCAAGAAGCATGTATAATCCAATAAATAATCCTATTAAAAATGTACCTAATCCTGAAACTATTGAAGTAACTATATTAATTACTTTATCAGGAAGACCGATAGTTATGTTTTTACCAATTGTTATTATTGATTCATATAATTCTGTTCTTATACTTTGGGTTCTATTACCTAAAATTGGTTCTAAAAATTTTATAAATTTATCTAAAGTTATTGTTAAACTTTCACTTATTTTAGGAAATATATTTACAAATTCATTAATTTGATTTGTTACTACGGGAACACTATAAACAATAAATAGACTTAATATTATTATAAATAAAATATAAACTAATATTGTTGCAATTGTTCTATTAAACTTATGTTTAGTTAAAAATTTAACAATTGGATTAAATAACCATGCAATAAAAATTCCTATAAACAATGGTATTAGTATTTTTAATAAAGTACTTATAAAATATAATACTTTCCATTCTTTTACAACAAATGTTATTATCATTATTGCAACTATAATAAGAACAATAAACATTATTTTTAAAATTCTGTTTAATAAATTAACACTTTCATTAACTTGTTCAATATCAATTTTGTCATTACTATTTTTATTTTTAAACATAATTACACCCATCCTTTTTTATAGTATACCACATATAAAAATAAAACTATCATATTTGACAGTTTTTTTATATACAAATGTAAATTATAAGTATAAAGTTTTTATAGGACTAAATTTATCTACCTCGCTTGATCTTTGTATACTATCTAAAATATATGTACTCATTTCTTCTTTGCTAAGTAATTTCTTTTCATCTTGTGAATAAAGTAATTTTGCAATACATAATATTTTTCTTATATTTCCATTAGATAAATTTGCAATTTTACTAATTGTTTTATAATCTAGCATTTCATTTAAAGTTAATAATTTATTACTAGGATTACATTTTTTATTATAATATTCTATTCTAGAATCAATAATTTTAATTAATACATCTGGATTTTTTGCGTAATCAACTTTTATAATATCAAAATCTTTATTAATTAAATCTAGTTGTCTTTCTTTATTATTATAGACCATATTATCACTAGATATTATTATACTTTTATCAAAAAGATCAAAATATTTAGATATAATTTCTTGTATATCGTTATTAGATAAATCCATTTTGTCGACAACAAATACTATATTCTTATCTGTTAATTTTCTAATTCTATATATTAGTGAAGATATCAAATCGCCCACCTTATAATTTCTAAGTGTTTCAGGATTTTCTTTTAAATATGGAACATTACTATTTAATAAAAGCATTTGTGAATCTAAACCTAAAACAGATAATACTTTTAATAATTCTCCTGCTACTATGGATTCTATATATGCTTCCATTTTAATATTTGTTTTTGCAATGTTATAATGCTGCAAACTAATTACATTTAAATATACAAAAATTTCTTCATTTTCACTCATATATTGTAACGTTGTTAATTTTTTTCCACTATCTTCTACTCCAGTTAATATAATTTTATTTTTTTTTGATGATTTAATTTTGTCTATAATCTGTTTTACAGGTTCATATATAAATACATTTTTATTTTCTAAAACTTCTCTTTTTTTTAAATGAAACTCTCTTATCATTTTTGCACCTCTTCTAACGCATTTATGATTATAGCATACATTTAATTATATTTTTATATATTTATGTCGACAAATTATGACATATTCTTATTATTTATTTTTTTAAGTATTGTAGTAAATATTATCAAATATATTATTGATACTAAATAACCTGCTAATACATCACTTGCATAATGTACTCCTAAGTATATTCTACTTATTCCAATTAATACTATTAATATAAATAATAAAATTTCTAATAACAATTTATATTTTTTTCTAATATTTGATTTATAAATCAAATAAATAATAAATCCATAAAAACTAGTTGCTGCCATAGTATGACCACTTGGAAAACTATATCCACCTTCTTTTATTAATCTTAATACCAATGGTCTTGGTCTTAAAAATATTGCTTTTAATACTTTATTTATTATAGTACTATTAATAATATTTATAGATATTACTACACCATACCATTTATTTTTTATAAATATAAATAATATAATACATAATATTATAATTACTATATAATTAGCAAAATTGGTAATAAATTTAAAAAATATAGTTAATTGATTACATTTAAATGAAGATATTATATTATAAATAAAAGTGTCAAATGGTATTATTTTATCACTTCTAATCAAGTAACAAATTATAGAAAAAAATATAGTTAATATCATAATTAATATTAATTTAAATTTTGACTTCACATAACCACCTATTATAATTATAACATTTATATTTATATTTATGAAAAATAAAAAAAAGATTTAAATAAATCTTTATATTATTTTACAATTATTTGGTGACCTGTATGGGATTCGAACCCATGAATGCTGCCGTGAGAGGGCAGTGTGTTAAGCCACTTCACCAACAGGCCATTGGCTGCCCAAGTTAGATTCGAACTAACGCATAATAGATTCAGAGTCTACCGCCTTACCACTTGGCTATTGGGCAATTAACAAGTTTATTATAACAAAAAAGTCCAGAATTATCTAGACCTTTTTATATATATTAACTAATTCCAAGTCCTAATTTTACAAATAATGTTAATAGTCCAATAAGTCCTGTTATTAATGATCCTAATGCAGTTCTCCATAGCCATTTATTTCTATCTTCTATTCTATTTATTTTTTCTTCGTTATTTTTTGCTATACTATATGCTTCCTCAGATCTTTTTTTTAAATTTTTATAATCATCTATTTTACTTTCTATTACTGCAAGTCTAGTTAATACTTCTACTTCAAATTTTTCATTCATAAACTTAAACCACCTTTAATATATATTTCTAATATATTAAATGTAAATTTATGTATTATGAATTTACTATAACATAGAAATATTAAATTATTTAAAATTTTTATATTTTTTATACTTATATTTTACAAAATTAAAAAATATATACGCAATTTTTTATTATATTTTGTACCATTTATTTCAAGTATAGAGTTTTTTTAAATTATACAAATTATTAATGAAAGGAGGAAAAAATTTTATGAAAAGATTACTAATATTTTTTATTTCAATTGCTTTAATACCTATTATTAAAGTTAATGCACAAACGCAAGTTAATGTAACAAATCAACAACAATTAAAAGATGCATTAAATAACAAGGAAGTTACTGATATAAAATTAAGTAATGATATAGAAACAACTGAAAAAATTAATATTACAAGAAGTGTTAATATTGATGGTAATAATCATACTATAAAATATGTTGGTACTTTTGGAAAAGAAAACAGTAATGATAATACTATATGGAGTGGTATATATATACTTCAAGTATATAAAACAAGTGCTACTATAAAAGATATAAAATTAACTGGTGGTAATGCAGCATTATTAGTAAATGGATCAGATGTTAAATTAGAAGGAACAATTGATGTATCTGGTAATGGTTTTGGTGGTATAGAGCTAGGACAAGGTAAAGATGTTACAACTACTGTTAAAATTAGTTTATCTGATAATACTAATATTGTAAATACAACTGAAAGTAATAATAGACCTACTATGTGGGTTCCTGATGATTCAGATGATGCTATAATACAAATGAATGGTATAACTAAAATAATAAAAAAAGGAGAAGAATTAACATTAGCTGAAATTGAAGAATTATTTGAAGATGTTCCACAGGAAAACCCAAAGACATCAGATAATATAATATTAAATATAATATTATCAATTATAGGATTAATTAATTTTATAATTGTTTATATAAATTTTTCAAAAAAAGATATTAGGGAACTCTAATTACGAGTTTCCTTTTTAATTAATTTTGCATGCACTACTAATCTATTACCATATGAATCTCTACAGGTTGATAAAGTTAGTATCTTGTCATTTGTATTTACGTTAGTAAAAAAATAATATTGACTACGTTTAATAATAGTATCGATAAATTCTTGATAAGCATCTAAACTTTTAAAATTTGTAGTAATATAGTAACTTTCTTTATATACTACATAAATACTAAATATTTGCCAAATAGTATTTTCATTAATAGTAGATAATTTTATAATATGATTTTTCTTATTTTTATACCATTCATCGTTTAATACATATGGTAAACTGCCAAACATACTTTCATCTTTCATTCTATGACCATAAATTACACTGTTATAATTCAAATTATTAAAATTATTTCTAAAATCTGAAAAAACCCATCCAGCAACATTTTGGGATTTATCAAATGAATGTGTAAGATAAAAACTGTTATCATTAGTTTGTACAATAGGATAATCTATTTTTGTTCCGTTTACTCTTATCCAACCAACTGTATCATTATTTTGATCTAGTAAACTATTAAAATCAACTTCAATAAATTCTTCATCAGCATATAACCAATAATCATCATTAATATCATTTGGTGGATTAACTAAGTTACTTGAAATAGAATTTGTAGCTTTTATTTGTGTTGACTTATTTATTTGTTTATTTATAATTTTTGACTTACTACTATTATTAATCCATACTATTACTGATTTTATATTTATAAAAAATATTATAAATGATAAAAATAGTAATATAAAATATATAATTTTTTTTCTATTCATATTAAACTCCTATATTTATATTCATTATTATTATGATAAATATATAATTTTTTATGTTTTAATAAAAAAAGATTATAATCTTTTTTATAAGATTATAATCAAAAGTTAGTATTTATTATTCAGACTCGTCAATTTTTTTAACTGATAAACTAGCATTCATACCTGTTACAAATTTAATTGTAACATTTTCTTGATTAGCAGAAATAGCCATATCTATTTTATCATCAGCTTGTAAAGTTTCTAACACACTTCCTTGATAAATTGTATCTTTTTGCGCTGGGATATTTTTTGTAATAACTGTAGATGGAATATTAATTTCATTTTTTCTAACAATTAATGTTACTGCGCAATCTTTATCTACTGATATATTAACAAAAAAATTTATTTCATAAATGCCATCTTGTTCAAGTTTAATATAACTTTCTTCTGTTTCATTTGCATTAACATTTGGCATTAAATTTGGTAAATTTATTTGTGTCCAATTTCCTATATCAATAGATGTAATATCCATTATAGTATTATTATATTTGCCACCATATGCCGCTAATGAAAATGATGATGGACCTCTAGGTCCTACATCTCCCTTTTCCCCTTGTTCTCCTTTTGGTCCCATTGGACCAATATCACCTTTTTCTCCTTGTTCTCCTTTTGGTCCTATTGGGCCAGGTATTCCTTGTTCCCCTTGTTCTCCTTTTGGAATAAGAAAGTCTAGTTGATATCCTATAACTTCATCCATTAATTTTCATCTCCCTTACTTTTATATATTGGTGTAATAGTTACTTGTGCAGGTGTTTGTGAATCTACTGTTTTAACTGAACCAATTATAAAATTTGCAACTGGACCTGTTGCACCTCTTGGTATAACAAAATTTAATAAAACATCATTATCAGTTCCACTATTATATACATCTGCTTCTCCATCAGGACCTATAGTTTTAGTACTTACAACTGAAATTTTTGAACTTGCTAATCCCTCTGGTCCAGTTGGTCCTATTTGTCCCATAGGTCCAGTTGGACCTGTTGGTCCCATGACATAACATGTTTTATATAATTTAATTTCTTCATCATTATATTTACAATCCATTCATAACATCCTTCCCTTTTTAAATTATATTTTTATTTATATTAAATATTCTTTATTACTAAAACAAAAAATAGGTAATTACCTACCTATATTAATTTTTAATATTTTCATTATCATAATTATCTAAAAAACTTTCATACTTACCATCTTTTTTAGTACCCAACACACAATTTAAATTAATATTGTCTAAAGATTTAAAAATATTATAATCTATATCTTTATTTATTGTTTTTAATTTTTTTATAAAATCCTTTATTTCTTTTCTTTTACTAGTTCCATCATTTATTAATGAACAACCTTCAGTAAATCTACAGGCACAGTTAATAAATGTTAATTCATTAAAATTTTTCCATGAAATAATAGATTCTTCTTTTACTAAATATAAGGGCCTAATTAATTCTATCCCTTTAAAATTATCACTATGTAGTTTTGGCATCATAGTCTTGATTTCTGAACCATAAAACATAGATAATAGTGTAGTTTCTATAACATCATCAAAATGATGCCCAAGAGCAATTTTATTACAACCTAATTCTTTTGCTTTACTATATAAATATCCTCTTCTCATTCTTGCACATAAATAGCATGGACTTTTAGAATCAATATTTGAAACTACATCAAATATATCACTTTTAAATATTTCAATTGGTACATTTAATATTTTTGAATTATCTAATATAAATTGTAAATTATAATCATTATATCCAGGATCCATAACTACATAATATGCATCAAAATTAAATTTTCCATGTTTTTTTAACTCTTGTATACACTTAGCAAGTAAAAATGAATCTTTACCACCGCTAATGCATACCATTATTTTATCATTTTCATTAATTAATTTATATTCTTGAACTGCTTTAACAAATTTACTCCAAATATCTTTTCTATATTTTTTTATAATACTTCTTTCAATTTCTTTATATTTTTCCATTTTCCTTTAACTCCTTATAACACTCATCAAAAGCATTTAAAAATTCATCTATTTCACTATTTGTAACTAAATGTGATAAACTAACTCTTATTGACGTAGTTGCTAAAGATTTATCTTTTGTTAATGCATATACGAGTTTAGATGGTGTTTCAAGTGGACAACATGAAGTTTTAGTTGAAACATATATTTCTCTTTTTTCAAGCATATTTGCAATTTCTAAAGATTTTACACCCTTAATACTAAAATTAATTGTATATGGAATTGATTTATTAGTATTATTAATATGAACTTTATCATATTTAGATAATGCATTAATAAGTATTTTATTCAAACTTAAAACATAATTATATCTTTTTTCCTGATTTTTAAGAGCTATATCAAGTGCCATATCAATAGACATAATATTAGCTAAAACAGGAGTACCACTTCTATATATAGTAGTTGATTTACCACCGTTAATAATTGGTTTTAAACTAACATGTTTCTTCTTTATAAGAATTCCAGTACCATTTAATCCATAAAATTTATGTGGCGCTATAGTAATTAAATCTACATTACTAAAATCTATATTTACTTTTCCTATTGATTGAGATGCATCTGTATGAAAATAAGTATTAGGATAATCTTTTAAAATATTTGCAATTTCTTCAATTGGTTGAACTAAACCTAATTCACTATCAACAGAGCAAATACTAACTAAGATAGTATCATTTCTAATCATTCTTTTCAATTCATTTATATCAACTATTCCATCTTTTGTTATTGAAAGTAAATCAACATCAAAACCTAATTCTTGCATTGCCGTTGCAGCAGCTATTATAGAATTGTGTTCTAAACTACTTAATATAATATGTTTCCCATAATTCTTATATCGCTCACAAATACCTTTTATTACTAGATTATTTGATTCAGTAGCTCCACTTGTATAAATTATCTCTTCACTTAAAATATTTAAATTTTTAGCAATATTTTCTGTACAATCATCTATTAATTTCTTTGCTTGTTTACCAAGTTTATGAAATGAATTTGGATTTGCATAATATTTTAATGTTGTTTCATAATATAAATCTAATACTTTTTTGTCTACAGGAGTATTAGCTGCATAATCTAAGTATACCATAATATTTCTCCTTTAATTTTCTATTACTTTATAGTCTAATTTCTCAATAGATTGCTTTATTATACTATCATCTATATCTTTATTTGATGTAATAATTACTTCTTTTTTATTTAAATTTATCTTTACCTTTAAAACTCCTGGTATTAATAATAATGCTTCCTCTACTTTTTTAGCACAATGATCACATTTCATACCTTCTACTTTTATTATTTTTCTTTCTTTTTTATTAAACATATTATTCCTCCATCTTTTTAATCTTAAAGCATTAAATACAACTGTTAAACTACTAAAAGTCATTGCAAAACCTGATATCATCGGATTAATATAAATACCATAAGGTTTAAATAAACCTATAGCTATTGGTATCATACAAATATTATAAAAAAATGCCCAAAATAGATTTTGTTTTATAATTTTAATAGTCTTTTTACTAATTGAAATTAAATCTAAAATTTTTTCTAAATCGTCATGCATTAATATTACATCTGATGAATCAGTAGCTATATTAGATGCACTATTAATACTTACACCTATATTTGCAGTTACAAGTGATGGTGCGTCATTTATTCCATCTCCTACCATCATAACATTTTTACCATTTTGTATCAAATTTCTTATAACTTCTGTTTTTTCTTTTGGTAATACACTAGCAATTACATTTCTTATTCCAATAGATTCTGAAACTATATCTGCAGTTTTTTTATTATCACCTGTCAACATAATAATTTCTTTATTCAAATTTGTTAATTCATTTACAATATTTTTTGCATTATCTCTAACTATATCTTTTACTCCAATAAGCCCAATTACCTTTTTATTTTCTATTATATAAACTATACTATTTCCATCATTTAATAAAATTTGTTCATCATCTAAATGTTCATTTTTTAATCTTAATAAATCAAATATCTTACTACTACCTACGTATAAATTTTTTTTATTAACTACTCCTGTTAAACCAATACCATCAATATTGCTAAATTTTTCTACATTTGTAGTTTTTAAGTTATTTTCTTTTACATAATTTATAAATGCTTTAGATATAGGATGTCCTACTTTTATTTCTAAACTTGATACTAACTCAATTAGTTTATTATTACTGTAAGTACTATAATTAAATATTCTAGATATTTTTAAATTCCCAAATGTTAATGTACCAGTTTTATCAAATACAATAGTATCTACTTTATATGCATTTTCTAAAATTTCACTTGATTTTACTAAAATACCATTTTTTGCACATAGACCTTCACCAATAACAATAGCAAGGGGTGTAGCAAGTCCTAAAGCGCAAGGACACGCTACTAATAAAACTGTAATAAACGATATAAGTGCTTCGCTAAGTTCATACCCAAATAATAAATAAAATATAAATGTTATAATTGCAATAATTATAATGCTTGGTACAAAATAACTACTTATTTTATCAGCTAATCTAGAAATTGGTGCTTTAGTATTTGTAGCCTCTAATACTAACCTTACTATCTCCGATATTGTTGAATCCTTACCTATTTTATAAGCCTTATACTCAATATAATTATCGATATTTATGCTCCCAGCAATTACTTTATCACCTTTATATTTTTTAGATGGAATAGATTCTCCTGTAAGAAATGCCTCATCTAAATGAGTTTCACCTTTTGTAATTACACCATCTACAGCTATTTTAAAACCAGGTTTTGCAATTAATATGTCATTCTTTTTTACTTCATCAATACTTATTTCCTTTTCACCATCTTGTGTTTTAATAATTGCTTTATTTGGAGTAATCTGGACTAACTCTTTAATTGCTTCCTTTGTTTTTTCTTTACTTTTAAAATCTATATATCTTCCAAATTTAACAAAAAATATAATAATAGATGAACTTTCAAAATATAAATTTTCTACATATTGATTATAACCAAATAATACCATAATCATATTAAATAAACTATAAATAAAACTAGAAAATACTCCAATAGTTACTAATGTATCCATATTTGGTGATTTATGTACTAAATTTTTAATACCACTTTTAAATATATCAAATCCATATATAAGAAAAAGTATAGTTATAGTAAACAAAGAAATTGAATAATAAGTAGGATATTTTATCATATCAAGATAGTAAATAGAAGGTAGTTTTAACATGCTGGACATCGATATATATAATATTACTATAGAAAGTATTCCAAATATAAATAATTTTATTTTTTCATTATTTTTATTTACATTATCATTATTTTCATCATAAATTCCTAAACTCTCATAACCTGCTTCTTTTACAAAAAGTTCTAAATCAGAAAGTGTTAAATTATCATCATATTCTATAAGAGCACTTGATAAAACAAGATTAACACTTGCATTTATAATACCATTTTGCTTATTCAAATATTTTTCTAAACTAGATGAACAAGCACTACAACTCATTCCTCCAATTTTTAATATTATTTTTTTCATTAATTTAATCTCCTAATCAAATTCATTACATCATCTATAATATCAAGATTATTATCTTTTATATTTTCTACTACACAAGTTTCTAAATGATTTTTTAATATCTGATTCCCCAAACTTTTTAATGATTTATTAATAGCAGAAATTTGAATTAATATATCATCACAATATCTATCATCATCAATCATTTTACTTATTCCTCTAACTTGACCTTCAACTATTTTTAATCGGTTTATTAATATTTTTTTCTCATTTTTTGTTCTATATTTAAATTTTTTAGACTTAATATTATCTTTCATAATTTTATCACCACAACAATTATAATACCCCGTAGGGGTATTAGTCAATAAAAATATAACTTTAACTATACTTTATTAATATTTATATATTTAAAATAAAAAGTAGGTAATCTTCCTACTTATAAATTATTTTTCTTCAATTTTAAATTCACAATCTAGTTCAATTTCAATAGTAAAGTCTTTTTCACCATATGGACTTTTTGGATATATAATTGCTTTTGTATTGGTTTTATTACATTCTTTTCCATCTTCATTTTTAAATTCTTTAATTTTATTCTTATTACCTTCTTCATTATATTTTAATAAATTATCTAAATTTATTTTAATACCCATATCTTTATATCTTGATAGAAAATCTGATATTTCTTTAGATGTCTTATTTGCGGATATTTCCTTATAATAAAAATCTGTATAAAACTCTTTACCCATATTAGTTAAACTTTTAGAAAGTTTATCTTCTAATGATACTTTGTAACTTGTTAATATAAAAACTACTACAAATACTATAATCAATAATACTGCTATTAAACAAATTTTAGCTATTTTTTTACCTTTTTGATTTTTAGTTAGAGTTTTCTCTTTTTCTTTTATTTCTTTTAAATTTTCATTTTCCTTCTTAATTATTTCTTTTTTAGCCATAATATCACTTCTTTCTATAAATTTCAGTTATTTTATATTTACTTATTAATAAACACTTTTTTAAATTCTTATTGTCATTTTTTATAGTAATAGCGTTTATAGAATGTTTTATTTAATACATATCATTTTCTACTATATTACTCTTATTACTTGAATTTTATAATATATAATACTTGTTGTCAATAATTTAAACATCATACTTTCTTTGTTATTATTTCATAACATAAAAAGTGTTAATGGTAACATTAACATTACAAATATAAAACTAAGTTTTGTGCGCACATTTTTTAGTTTTATACCTTATACCTATACTACTATATAAATTAATTATAACATTGTAGATATTATGGTTTCAAGTATTTTTAATATTTTATAAGATATATTATAGTTAATAATTTATAAGAATTTATACATTTTTTATATTAATCTAATAATTTTACTGATAAAGTTGCTTGGGTAACATTGCCACCTTGAGTTGAAGTTGTTGAAATTAATGCTAATGAAAGTTCAGAATCATTTTCTAAATCAAGTATAATACTTTTTGATAATGACCCAGTTACATTTGGTGATAATGTTAGAGTTCCTTTTGATTCTTCTATAGTTTGATCTTTATTTCTAACTGCAACTTCAAGATTACCAGAATCTGTTATAGTAGCTGAAATGTTATATGTAATTTCATAAATACCACCTTCAATTATAGTAATTGTATTACTTCCTAAAGTTACGTCATAATCCTCCATTTCATTTTCTAAATTAACAGTTACTGGTGTTCCTGATATTTCCTGAAATTGTTGACTTGTAGTAGAATATAGTCCCCCATATGCATTAAGTCCAGCTGCTGGTCCTGTTGGACCTGTTGGGCCTGTTACACCTTGTACTCCAGCTATGCCTTGAGGTCCTATCTCACCAGTTGGACCTGCTGGACCCGTTGGACCAGTTGGTCCGGTAACTCCTTGTAATCCTGTTGGACCTGTTGCACCAGATACAAAACAATATTTGTTACATGGTTTAATAGTTGGCCAATCCTCTTTACAATCATTAAAGTTATGTGAATTCATATTTTCATCTCCTTTCATGATATTTTATGAAAAAAGAAAAATTAGAATTAGTTAAGCAAACTATACACTTAAATTATAGTTATTATGTATAAAAGGACATAAAAAAAGAACTATTTTTTAGTTCTATTTATTGAAACACTAACTGCAAATCCATACCTAAATATAACAATTGAGTTTGTGTAATAAACATATGGCAGGG
>CANQAQ010000003.1 GCA_947589275.1 uncultured Bacilli bacterium
TGCAAGAAAAACTTGCATTTACCTTTATTTTGCATATATTTATTAAAACTTGCATTTTACCTTTTAACTAACTATTTATATTGACAAAGAAATTATTTAAGTTTATAATTTATAAAAAGCAATGAATAAGAGGAGTAAAATATAATATTATTTAAGAGAGTTAGTATTTGGTGAAAACTAATATAATATATATTTGAAGGTAGCTTATTGGCTTAATATTTGAAACTAAGTAGAATATTACGTATTATATGCGTTAAATATAAAAGAGCATAGAATATCTATGAAGTAAGGTGGTACCGCTATAATTAGTCCTTACATCATAGATATTTTTTATCTTAGAAGGAGATTAAAATATGTTAGATACTAAATATAATCATAAAAATGTTGAAGAAGGAAAGTATTCATATTGGATGAAAAAAGGATATTTTTTATCAGGTGATAAATCAAAACCACCTTTTTCTATGATTCTTCCACCACCTAATGTAACTGGAAAATTACACATTGGCCATGCAATGGATGTATCAATTCAAGATATAATTGCAAGATACAAGAGAATGAATGGTTATGATGTATTATGGCTTCCTGGAATGGATCATGCAGCTATTGCAACAGAAGCAAAAGTAGTTGCTAAATTAAAAGAACAAGGTATAAATAAATATGAACTTGGTCGTGAAGGTTTCTTAAAAAAATCTTGGGAATGGAAAGAAGAATATGCACAAAGCATAAGACAACAATGGTCAAAAATGGGAATAAGTTTAGATTATTCTAAAGAAAGATTTACATTGGATGAAGTAAGTGTTAAAGCAGTTAATCATGTTTTTATTACTTTATATGAAAAAGGATTAATATATAAGGGTAAAAAAATAATTAATTGGGATCCAGTTGCTAAAACAGCATTATCAAATGAAGAGGTTATATATAAAGATGTAGAAGGTGCATTTTATCATATTAAATATTATATAGAAAATGAAGATAAATATTTAGATGTAGCAACAACACGTCCTGAGACATTATTTGGTGATACTGCAGTTGCAGTTAATCCAAAGGATGAAAGATATAATTATTTAATAGGAAAAAATGTAATACTTCCAATAGTAAATAAATTAATTCCTATTGTAGGTGATGAACATGCTGACATGGAAAAAGGAACAGGTGTAGTTAAAATTACTCCAGCACATGACCCTAATGACTTTGAAGTAGGTAATAGACATAATTTAGATAGAATAGTTGTAATTAATGAAGATGGAACTATGAATGAAAATGCTTTGGAATTTAATAAAATGGATAGATTTGAAGCAAGAGAAAAATTAGTTGAAAGATTAAAAAAAGAAAATTTACTTATAGATATTGAGAATATTATTCATAGTGTAGGTCATTCTGAAAGAACTAATGCAATAGTAGAACCATATTTATCAGAGCAGTGGTTTGTAAAAATGGCTCCACTTGCAAAAAAAGTTTTAGAAAATCAAAAAGATAAGGAAAAAAAGGTAAACTTTGTTCCAAAAAATCAAGAAAAAATATTAGAAAATTGGATGAATGATTGTTATGATTGGTGTATTTCAAGACAATTATGGTGGGGAATTAGAATACCTGCTTGGTATAAAGATGGAAAAATGAAAGTACAAGTTGAATCACCAGGTGATGGTTGGATTCAAGATGAAGATGTACTTGATACATGGTTCTCATCTGCATTATGGCCTTTTTCTACATTAGGATATCCAGATAATACTGAATTATATAAAAGATATTATCCAACTAATGTTCTTGTAACTGGATATGATATTATATTTTTTTGGGTTGCTAGAATGATATTTCAAGGATTAGAATTTACTAACAGTAGACCATTTAAAGAATGTATAATACATGGTATAGTTCGTGATAAAACAGGTAGAAAAATGAGTAAAAGTTTAGGTAATGGAATAGATCCAATGGATATGATTGATGAATATGGATGTGATGCACTTAGATTTTTCTTAACAACTAATTCATCTCCTGGTCAAGATTTAAGATTTGATGTTGAAAAAGTAAAATCAACATGGAATTTTATTAATAAAATATGGAATGCTTCTAGATTTACATTAATGAATACTGAAAATTTAAAAGAAATAAATCTTTCAAATTTATCTTTTTCAGATAAATGGATACTAACTAGACTAAACGATACTATTAAAGCAGTAACAAAAAATATGGATAAATATGAATTTAATAATGCTGGAAGTGAATTATATAGTTTTATTTGGAATGATTTTTGTGACGGATATATAGAGTTTTCAAAATTTAATATTGAAAAAGAAAGTACACAAAGTACACTTTTATATGTTTTAACTAATATACTTAAACTACTTCATCCATTTATGCCATTTGTAACAGAAGAAATATATTCAAATTTAAATATAAAAGATGCTGAATCAATTATGATTAGTAACTATCCAAAATATGATAGTAATTTAGTTTTTACTGATACTATTAATTTAATGAAAGAAACTAGAGAATTTATTACTAAGGTAAGAACTATAAAAAAAGATAATAATATAAAAAAGGATGCAAAATATGAATTTATATCATCAAATGATGAAATTAAATTATTAATATCAAATTGCTTAAAATTAACTAATGATAATATATTAAAAGATAATAAAGATGAATACACTAAATTAGAAATTACATCAAATACAAAGTCATTAAAAAATAATTTAATTTATTATTATAAAGAGAGTATGGATGAGAAAAATAAATTAATAGAAGATTTAAATAAAGAAAAAATAAGATTAGAGAATTCTATACTAAAAAGAGAAAAATTATTATCTAATCCTGGATATATTAAAAATGCACCTAGTGAATTAATAAAACTAGAAAAAACGAAATTAGAAAATGAAAAAATTGCTTTTTTAGAAATAATTAATAAATTAAAATAAATAGTTTTCTTAAACTATTTTTTTCTTTTAAATAAATAAAATGTGTTGTATAATAGTGTTAATAGGAGATGAGGTTTATGAATTATTGTGGTAATTGTGGTTCTAAACTAACTAAAGATAGTAAATTTTGTTCAAAATGTGGTAATCCTACAGAATTAGGCATTAAAAAAATAAATGAAGAAAATGAAAAAAAATTTAAACAAAAGCAAAAAAGAAATGAAGAAAAGGTTCAAAAACTAATATTAAATACAGGTATATCACTAATTGTAATAGCAAGTTTAATATTTACCTTATTTTCTTTTAAAAATATATCTGATTTATTTAAAGTAATATTTTTATTTGTAGAATCTATTGTATTTATTTATATATCTATTTTACTTAAGAAAAATACAAAATCTGGTTATAAAGCATTATTTGCTATCGGTGTTATTATAATTCCTATAATTCTTATATTATTAACTAGTAATTCTTTACTTGGTGCATATAGTTTTATGAATGGTGCTGGAATTTATATTTATTTATCAATATCATTTTTATTATGTTCAGTAATATATTTATTAAGTTATAAATTTATAAAATCAAAATTATATTTATATTTATCATATATATTTCTTAATTCATCAGTAATATTTTTTGTATCAATAATTAATGAAGTAAATAATATTAGTAGAAATATATCTAATAATGTAGAATTTACGTCACTATTAGGTTTTAATTTAATTATTCTAATTATATTATCAATTAAAAAAGATTCAATATTATTAAAAACATTTATAAATTACTTAAGATTATTTTTAGTAATAGCTTATATATATTTTATGGTTTTAATTTTTATTAATAATCCACTTATGTTTAAATTAATAGATATGATTTTATATCTTGCTATTTCATATATTGTTATTATTAAAAGTATAAATAGTAATTCAAATGCTATATTACCAGTATTTATTAATTTAGTAACAATTGTATTTATTAATAATTTATTATCTAATTATAATAATGTTTCTATATTTGTTTCAGTATTAGCAATACTACTAATATTCTTTATAAATTATTTAGTAAAAAATAAATGCTTTAAAATATTAAATTATATAGTAACAATATTATCTACAGTAATAATGTTTTTTATCGCATCACACTATAGTTATAAAGTATTACTTATTTGTTCAATAATAACATTATTATCAAGTTTATTTATATATAAAATAGAAGAAGAAAAATCATATAAAAATATAATCTCAACTTTAATTATTGCAAATATATATATTATTGTTTATTCATTAATTAAAACAATAACATTAACAAAAAGTATATATATTCCATTAATCGCAAGTATAATATATTCTCTTATATATGTTATTTTAAAAACAAAAAATATTAAAATATATAAAACATATGAATTTATATCATATGCATTAATATTAATATCTTCATTATCATTTAACAATTATAATTTAGTTTTTAATATATTAAACGAAATAGTATGGGTATATTATTTTACATTAAAACTATTATTTGATGATGAAAGTGATATTAGAAACTTATTACTTGCATTTACAATTATTAATTTATTTTTAATACTTGTTAGATTTGATATAAAGTTATATTATGTATTATTATCTTTTGCTATGTTATTTACATTTATAGGTATGATATCCTATAATATTAAAAAATTAAATAAAAAAGTATTTGATATATTATCAATAATATTAATATTATTAACAACATTATTTAATTTTAATAACTATATTATAATGGCATTATGTATAAATATACTTTTATATTGTTATATATATATAAGTATATTTAAAGATAAAAATATTAATTTTATCTTTAAATTTATATATACTTTAGCTGGTTTTATAATAATTTATAAATTATTTGGTTACTTTATTAATGTTGATGTAATATCATCTTTATTATCAATTATTACATTTATATTAATAATAATTACTATGTATTTAATGAGAGTAGATGATGATAGAAAAATTATGTGTTACTTAATTACACTATTTTATCCATACTACGTATTAATTAGTAATATAAATATATTATCAGAATATAGTTTAAGTCTTTTATTAACTCCTATATTAATTTTTTACATATTTATATTTAGTGAAAAAATTATTAAATTTAATGATAATTCATTAAAAAACATATTTCAAATTATTTTTCTTTCAGTAATATATTTAATTATATTATCAAATTTACATAATGGTACAATTATATACATATATAGTTTGTTATTATCTGTAATATATGTAATATATGGAATATTAAAAAATAATAGTTCAATTATAACTTTTGGTTGTATAACTTTATTATTAACAACAATATTATTATTTTTCCAGGTATCAAATAGTTTAGTTATTGTATTTAGTATATTATTTATAGGTGTTAGTTTAATAACATATATTTCAATGAAAGAATCAAAAAAGCATTAGTAATGCTTTTTTATTTGCAATTTATACATATTTTTGGTATTATACGCTTAAATAGAGGTGGTATTTTGGAGTCATATTATACGACTATATTAAATATAAAAAATAAAGATTATCTTAATATGTTAAAAAAATTAAGTATTTATTATAAATATGGTAAAGTAGCTGGTGATAAAATTATTAGTAACGATTTGGATAATTGCATTAGTTATGAAAATATTGCAGATTTTTTATATGAGTTTATAGAATCAAATAAGATATTACTAAATTTTTATTTAAGTCAAGGTCTAAATCCCAATGCAAAAATTATTGAGTTTGTTCCATCCTCACTTCTTTCATTTCAAAATACTGGTCAATTGCAGCACATAACTTCTATAATAAAATATAGAAAAAATACAGATCAATTTGGAGAATATTATATTGGTACTTTAAAAAAATCAGGTTTTAATATTCATGATGATTTTGCATATGAGCCAAAAGATTATGATACAGTTTTAAATAATTCAATAATTGATATACTAAAAAATTTTAATGGGGAACACGATTTTATATCAGATGTTCATGGTATTAAATTTGCAGAAGATAATGATTATAACTTTTTTAGTGGTTATGCAATTAAAAATTCAAGTTTACTTAGAGATTATATAATTGAAGATTTTATTAAATCAATTGAAAAAACGACAGTACCACATGAGTGTATACTTTTTAAAAGGGAAAATGATTATACACTTGGACTTGTAAAAAGGAATTTAGAAGATTAAATTGAATATATAAAAATAAAATGATAAAAATATAAATAGGTGTAAACATAGTATATATGTTTATTGATATTTAAAACCTTTTTTGGTATAATTAAGTTGTTTTTATAATATATTTTTAAAACTATGATAAGTAAAAAGTAATTAATATATTATTTTAAGAGAGTTAGTATTTGGTGAAAACTAATAATAATTATTAATGAAAGCTATACTTTAGTGTAATTAATATTTACCGGTTACCCGTTATCTAATTAAGTAAAAAAAAGGATGGTACCGTCATTTTGACTCCTTTATGTGTACTATTCTTTTCTTTATATAGGAGGATTTTATGAATAATTTAATTGCGATTGTTGGAATGTGTGGTTCTGGAAAAAGTACTGCAACAGCATTTTTTAAAGAAAATGGATATAAAGTAATATATTTTGGGGAAGTAACTATTAATAAATTAATAGAAGAAAACCTAAAAATAAATTCAGAAAATGAACAAATGATGAGAGAAAGATTAAGAGAAGAATTAGGAATGGGTGCATATGCAATTATTCTTCTTGAGGAAATAAAAAAATCATTAGAAAATAATAATGTAGTACTTGATGGTGTTTATTCATGGAGTGAACTTAAAATATTAAATGATAATTTTCCTAATTTAAAGGTTATTGCTATAGTAACAGATAGAAATTTAAGATATTCTAGGCTTAAAAAAAGAAATAATAGACCATTTACTTATGATGAATCAGAAAAAAGAGATATTTCAGAAATTGAAAATATAGAAAAGGGTGGCCCAATCGCATATGCAGATTATTATATAACTAATAATAGTGATATTAATGAATATAGTAAACGTTTGGAGTATTTATATAATACTATAGAAAAGAGGAATTAAAATGGATTTAAAAGATTTATATATAAATTTTTTTATAAGCAAGGGACATAAACAAATTCCTTCTGCACCAGTAGTACCTGAAAATGATCCATCAGTACTTTTTAATACTGCTGGTATGCAACCACTTATTCCATATTTAATGGGACAACCTCATCCATATGGAACAAGGTTATGTGATTATCAAAAATGTATAAGAACAAATGATTTAGATTCTATAGGAGATTCAACACACCAAACTTTTTTTGAAATGTTAGGAAACTGGAGTTTAGGAGATTATTTTAAAGATGAAAGTATTACATGGTCGTTTGAATTTTTAACGAAAGTATTAAATATTCCAGTAGATCATTTAGCAGTTACAGTTTTTAGTG
The DNA here is from genome assembly GCA_947589275.1 of uncultured Bacilli bacterium. Classification (GTDB taxonomy): domain Bacteria; phylum Bacillota_I; class Bacilli_A; order RF39; family UBA660; genus CAG-433. The sequence continues at coordinate 7,363 of CANQAQ010000003.1, forward strand.
GAAATAACCTTATTCCTTTTGATAGTGAAAGTTATAATAAATGGTTAAATTTAGGAATAGAAGAAGGACATATTGCTAAAACTGTTGATGATAATTTTTGGATTGCAGGAGAAACAGGACCTTGTGGACCAGATACAGAAATATTTTATTTTAGAAGTAATGATAAAGTACCTACTACATTTGATCTAAAAGATGAAAGATGGGTTGAAATATGGAATAATGTATTTATGGAGTACTATAAGGATGAAAATGGTAATATAACTGATTTACCTAAAAAGAATGTAGATACAGGTATGGGTGTTGAACGTATGGTATCTATATTAGAAGGTGTAAATGATAATTATTTATCAAGTATATGGACTAATGTAATTTCAATAATTGAAGAAATATCAAATAAGAAATATGAAGATAATAAAGAAAGTATGAGGATAATTGCTGATCATATTAGAACAGCAGTATTTATATCTTCTGATCCATCTTCAATAAAACCAAGTAATACAGATCAAGGATATATTCTTAGAAGATTAATAAGAAGGGCTATAAGACATGCAAAAAAACTAGGAATAGATATAAATAGTAATTTTGAAGAACAAATAGCAAGAGTTATAATTAATCAATATAAAAAATATTATAGTGAATTATCTGAAAATGAAAATGTTGTATATGAAGTTTTAAAAAATGAAAAGATAAAATTTAATCGTACTTTAGAAAAAGGTTTAAGAGAGTTTGAAAAAATAGTTATAAATAATAGTGAAATTGATGGCACTACAGCATTTCATCTATTTGATACTTATGGATTTCCAATTGAGTTAACTGTTGAATTAGCTAATGAAAGAAATATAAAAGTTGATATTGAAGGATTTAAATCTAAGTTTAAAGAACATCAAGAATTATCAAGAACTGCATCTATAGGTAAGTTTAAAGGTGGTCTTGCTGGAAATAGTGAGATTGAAACAAAATATCATACTGCAACTCATTTACTTAATGCAGCGCTCAAAATAGTAGTAAATAAAGATGTTCATCAAAAAGGTTCAAATATAACACCTGAAAGACTTCGTTTTGATTTCTCATGTGATCATAAACTTACAGATGAAGAAAAGTTAAAAACTGAAGAATTAGTTAATAAATGGATAAAAGATTCTCTTGAAGTAAGTAAATGTGAAATGAGTAAAGAAGATGCTATAAAAGGTGGAGCAGAATGTATGTTCATTGAAAAATATCCAGATATAGTAACAGTTTATTCTATAGGTGATGTATCAAAAGAGTTATGTGGCGGACCACATGTAAAAAATACTAGTGAACTTGGTGAATTTAAGATTATTAAAGAAGAAGCTTCATCATCAGGAGTTAGAAGAATAAAGGCAGTATTAAAGTAGGTGTATTATTATGAAAAAAAAGAAAAATATTTTATTTATCATTCCAGTTTTAGTTTTAATTATCATGTTATCTTGTATAGTATTTTGCTATATAAATACTATGCCAATATCAGATAAAAATGAAAAAGTAGTTTTTAAAATTGAAAAAGGTAGTTCTATTACAGATATAATTAAAATTTTAAAAGATAAAAACCTTATTAGAAGTGAAAAGTTTACACTAATGTATACAAGAATAAATGAAATAAATGATCTGAAAGCTGGTAATTATGTAATAAGTAAAAATATGGGTTTAAAAGATATATTTTATGTTCTTAAAAATGGTAGTAATGTAAAAGATGAAACTATAATGATAACATTTAATGAAGGAAAAAATATGAGAGGTTTTGCTAAAATTATTGATGAAAAAACTTCAAATAGTTATGATGATGTATTTAATCTATTAAATGATAAAGAATATATTAATAGCCTAATAAATGATTATTGGTTTTTAGATTCAAGTATATTAAATGAAAATATATATTATCCTCTAGAGGGATATTTAGCACCTGATACATATGAATTTAAATTAGATGCAAGTGTAAAAGATATATTTAAAAAACTACTTGATCAAACTGATATAGTTTTATCAAAATATAAAACAGAGATTGAAAATAGTAATTTTTCTATTCATGAAATTATTACTTTAGCATCTATGGTTGAAAGTGAAGGAGTAACATTAGAAGATAGAAAAAATATAGCAGGTGTATTTATGAATAGACTTAATAATAATATGAGTTTAGGTAGTGATGTAACTACTTATTATGCTGCTAAGGTTGATATTGGAGAAAGAGATTTATATAATTCTGAGATAAATGATTCAAATCCATATAATACTAGATCTAGTTCTAATATTGGTAAACTTCCAGTAGGTCCAATATGTAATCCTAGTAGTGATTCAATTTTAGCATCTATTGAATATAATACTAATGATTATTTATATTTTGTTGCTGATAAAAATATGAAAGTATATTTTACAAAAACTGATTCTGAACATAATAAAATAATAAAAGAATTAAAATCTAGTGGTCTTTGGTATGAATATTAAAGAATTTATTAAAATATAAATTCTTTTTCTTTAATCTTTCTTTTTATAAAGCTTTATGATATACTAATTTTATGTATTTAAAGAGGTGATTTTATGGACTCAAATACTACAAGTATTTTTGATATATCAGATATAGATGATGTATTAGTTGAAGATGTACTTAATGATGTTTATAGTGCACTAGAAGAAAAAGGATATAATGCAATTAATCAAATTGTAGGATATATAATTAGTGGTGATCCAGGTTATATATCAACATATAAAGAGTCAAGGAAAAAAATATCTAAACTTGAAAGAACTCAAATTGTAGAAGTTCTTCTTAGAAATTATATGAAATAATGAGATATCTTGGATTAGATTTAGGTACTAAAACACTAGGTGTATCAATTAGTGATAATCTTGGATTAATTGCAAGTACATATAAAATAATTAGATTTAAAGAAAATGATTATCTATCTTTATTAGAAGAGATAAAAAAAATAATAAATGAATTTAATATTAATACAATTATTTTAGGGCTTCCTAAGAATATGGATAATTCTTTAGGAGAAGCTTCAAAAAGAAGTATTGATTTTAAAAAAATTTTGGAAAATAATTTTAATGTATCAGTAGTTTTGCAAGATGAAAGGCTTACAAGTGTTGAAGCTAATAATATTATGATTGATGGTGGTTTATCAAGAAAAAAAAGAAAAAAATATGTTGATTCTTTAGCTGCAAACATTATACTTCAAAATTATTTAGATAAAAGAGGCGATAATAATGACAAATAAAGAAATAGGAGAAAATAAATTTACATATATCGATGAAGATGGAATAGAAACTGAATGTGATATTCTATTTACTTTTGATTTAAAGAAAACAGGTAAAAATTATATAATATATACAGATAATACTATAGATGAAAAAGGTTCTATAAGAACATATGCAAGAACCTATGATCCAAATTCTGATACATGTGATCTTGGAAATATAGAAACAGAAGAAGAATGGAAGATGATAGAAGCAATATTATCATCACTTGTAAAAAATGAATAATATAAAGGAGTAATAAAATATGCAAAATGATTGTTTAAAAGAAATGGAAAAGTATGCAGAAGAAAATAATATACCAATAATGGAAAAAAAAGGTATAAATTTTTTATGTGAATTTATTAGAAAAAATGATATAAAAAAGATTTTAGAAATTGGTACTGCAATTGGATATTCTGCAATAAAAATGGCATTAGTAGATGATGATATTAATGTTGTTTCCATTGAAAGAAATCAAGATAGGTATATAGAAGCAGTTAAAAATATTAAAAAGTGTAAACTAGAAGATAGAATAACTTTAATATTATCAGATGCACTTAATATAGATCTTGAAGATAAATATGATATGATTTTTATAGATGCTGCAAAGGGTCAATATATAAACTTTTTTAATCATTATGAAAAAAATTTATTAGATGACGGAATAATTGTAAGTGATAATATGAATTTTCATGGACTTACTAAAGATGTTGATAAAATTGAAAATAAGAATTTAAGACAATTAGTAACTAAAATAAATGATTATATAGAATTTTTAAAAAATCATGAAAAATATGATACTAAATTTTATAAAGTAGGAGATGGAATTGCAATTACATATAAGAAGGACATGATTAATGTTTAAAATAATAGTTCCATTTCCTAAAGATGAAAATATAAATTATTATTTAGAAAAAGTAGATGGCTTTATATTAGGATTAGAAGAATTTAGTGAAAATTTTAATAGATATGTAAAAATAAATGATTTAAAAAAATATTGCAATTTAGTAACATCTAAAAATAAGAGTATGTTTATTGCTTTAAATAAGCAATATTTTAATAATGAAATTAAAAAACTTAAAGAGATATTATTTTTATTAAATGAACTTAATATATCTGGAGTTATGTTTATTGATTTATCTGTTTTAAACATTATTAATGAAAATAATTTAAGTATTAATCCTATATGGTTTTCTAATCATTCATCAACTAATTCATATACTATTAACTTTCTTACAAATAGAAATGTTAAAGGTACATTATTAAGTGATGAAATAACTATAGAAGAAAGACTTAAAATAATGGATAAAATAAATATAGATGTCTTTATTACTTTATTTGGTTATATTAATATAGCAACATCATCAAGAACTCTATTATCTAATTATTTTAAATATATTAATAAAAATAAAGCTCTGAATAATAATTATTACATAAAAGAAAAAAATAGTGATGATTTTTATCCTATTGTTGAAAATTCAAATACAAATTTTTTCTCACATAAAATATTAAATGGTATTAAAGAATTTAAAAAAATTTTAGCAAAAAAAAATAATGGTTATATTGTTTTAAATGATTATATGATAGATAGTAACTTGTTTTATACTGTTATTGAATCTTTTAATTTGGTAAAAGAAAATCCAACTGATAATAAGTTAATAGAAGAATTATATAAAAAAATAGATGATATTAGTAATAATAATACTTATGATGGATTTTTAAATAAAAAGACTATTTTTAGGGTGAAAAGATTATGAAAAAAGTAGAGTTACTTGCACCAGCTGGAGATTTAGAAAGATTAAAATGGGCAATTATGTATGGTGCTGATGCTGTATATATAGGTGGTAAAAACTTTAGTTTAAGAGCAAACGCTATTAATTTTACTAATGAAGAAATAAAAGAAGCAGTAAAATATGCACATAATCATAATGCTAAAGTTTATGTTACAGTAAATATAATCTTTCATGAAGATGATGTAAAAGGTTTAAAAGAATATCTAGTAGAACTTAAAGAAATTGGTGTAGATGGTATTATATCATCAGATTTATTTATAATAGATTTATTAAAAGAAAATAATATTAATTTGGATTTTCATTTAAGTACACAAGCTTGTACTCTTAATAAAGAAGCAGTAAAGTTTTATAAAAAAGAAGGCGTTAAAAGAGTAGTTTTAGCAAGAGAATGTTCAAAAGAAGATATTAAAGATATAATATCAAGTACTAAAATGGAAACAGAGATATTTATTCATGGCGCAATGTGTACATGTTATTCTGGAAAATGTATGCTTTCAAATTATTTTACAAATAGAGATTCTAATAGAGGTGGATGTGCACAAATTTGTAGATGGAATTTTTCTTTATTTGATGAAAATAAAAATATTATTGATGGTGATAGAGATTTTGCAATTTCACCTAAGGATTTATCTCTTTTAAGATTTATACCAGATATAATTGATATTGGTGTAACTTCACTAAAACTAGAAGGTAGAATGAAGTCTATTTATTATATAGCAACCATAGTTAGTGTATATAGAAGAGCAATTGATAGATATTATAAAGAAAAGAATAATTATGTATATAATAAAAATGATGAAATAGAATTATATAGGTGTGCAAATAGAGAAAATGTTGCGCAATATTTTGATAAAAAACCAGGAGTAGATGAACAATATTATAGTGAAAGAGAAGAAGACACTAATCAGGATTTTTTAGGTGTTGTACTTTCTTATGATGAAGATAATAAAGAAATAATATTAGAACAGAGAAATTTCTTTAAAGTTAATGATATAGTAAATATATTTGGGCCAAATAAGGAATCATTCAATATAACAGTTACATATATTAAAAACGAAAGTAATGAATTAGTTGATGCTGCAAGGCATCCTAAAGAAATTATTAGAATACCATGTTATAAAAAAGTTGATAAATATGATTTAATACGTGTTAATTTTTTTAGTTGACAAACAAATTAAAATGTAGTATTATTTTGTCATACTTTAAATAAAGTATAAAAAAGAGGTGAAAAAGATGGCAACATTGAAACAAGAATGTTATATAACTAAAGAAGGACTGGAAGAATTAAAAGAAGAACTTCAAAATTTGACTTTAAATGCTAGGCCTGAAGTAGTAAATGCCATAAAAGAGGCAAGAGCATTGGGCGATTTATCAGAAAATGCTGAGTATCATGCCGCTAAAGAAAGACAAGGGCAAATAGAATCAAGAATAAAAGAACTTGAATATCTAATCGAACATGCAGTTATTATTGAAGAAGGTTCATCAAGTGAAGTAAGAATAGGCTCAACAGTTGAAATAAAATATATAGATGATAATGAAATAGAAGAATATAAAATAGTTGGTAGTACAGAAGCAGACCCATTTGAAAATAAAATATCAAATGAATCACCAATTGCGAAAGTTATAATGGGTAAATGTGTTGGTGATATAGTAAGTGTAGAAAGTCCAACTGGAAGTTATGATGTACAAATAATTTCAATAAAGTAACCGATAAGGTTATTTTTATTTACATTGAGAAATAAAATTGATTATTTTTTATTGATATAAATTATTAATTATTATATAATATAGTAGATTTTTGATTGGGAGGAATTATGAAAAACAAAAAAGAAATTGAAATAAAAATAGAAGGAAAAGAGTGGGAAGAAGCATTAGATTATGCATTTAAAAAATTATCTAAAGATGCAAAAGTAGATGGTTTTAGAAAAGGCAAAGTACCAAGAAATATATTTGAAAAAAAATATGGTAAAGAGTCATTATATATGGATGCTATTGATAAAGTTTTACCAACTACATATACAAAAGTTTTAAAAGATAATAATATTGAACCAATTATTCAACCTAGAATTGATGTTAAAGAGGTAGATGAAAATCATGTTGTTCTTTTATTTACTATAACTACTAAACCTACTGTTAAAATAAAAAAATATACTGGTTTAAAAGCAAAAAAAGAAAAAGTTACAGTAACAAAAGATGATATAGAAAATGAAGTAGGTAATTTGCTTAAAAAATATGCAGATATTGTAGTTAAAGATGGCAAAATAGAAAATGGTGATATAGCTATTATAGATTTTGAAGGATTTAAAGATGGAGTAGCATTCGAAGGTGGTAAAGGAGAAAACTATTCTCTTGAAATTGGTAGTAATACATTTATTCCTGGATTTGAAGATCAATTAATTGGATTAAAATCTGGAGATGAAAAAGATGTTAATGTTACATTCCCTTCAAATTATCATGATGAAAATTTAAAAGGTAAGGAAGCTACATTTAAAGTTAAAGTCCATGAAGTAAAGAGTAAACAATTACCAAAAATGAATGAGGAATTTTTTAAAGATTTAGGTTTTGATAATGTAAATACTGAAGAAGAGTTAAGAGATTTAATTAAGGTTGATTTAGAAGCTAAAAAAGACTATGAAGCAGAAAATAAATATATTGATGATTTATTAGAAGAAGTATCAAAACAAACAACTGTTGAACTTCCAGAAGAATTAATTGATGAAGAAATTCATAGAATGCTTCATCAATACGAAGATAATCTAAAAATGCAAGGAATAACACTTGATATGTTCTATAAATTTACAAATTCTTCTGAAGAAGATTTGAAAAATCAAATGAGAGAAGAAGCAACTAAAAGAGTTAAATATAGATTTATGCTTGAAGAAATAGCAATAGAAGAAAAACTTGAGATAAGTGATAAGGAAGCAGAAAAAGAGCTAGATAATTTAGTAAAAAAATATAATACAACTAAAGAAGAATTATTAAAACAAATTGGTGGAATAGAAATGATTAAGTATGATTTAAAAATGCAAAAAGTACTTGAGATAATGAAAAAGTAAAATGGTAACTTTACCATTTTATTTATTTTATATAATATAAAAATTATAAATACTTAGATAATATATTTCATAAAACTACAAATTTTTTATTGACTTTTCATATAAAAAAATTATAATAAACATTGTTTATAAAAGTTACTTGATAAGGAGGCAAAAATGAAGACTAGATTACCAGTTGTTGTTTTAAGAAATATGATTTTGCTTCCACTAGGGCAGCTTAAACTTGAAATTAGTAATGATAATGACAAAAAGATAATTACTAATTCTTCTAGTGAATATGATAATTATGTTTTATTAGTTTCACCAGAATTAGTTACAGAAGAAAACTTAAAGATTGAAGATTTACCAAATACTGGAACAATTGGTAAAATAACAAGTAGTTTTGAACTTCCAAATGGAAATGTTAGAATAAGTATAGATGGTATAAATAGAGCTAATATATTTGAATATATTGATGAAGATAAAAATAATTTAAGTGCAATTATTGGTCCTGTTATGGTAGTAAAAAATGATCCTATTACTGAAGAAGCTATACTTAGAAAATTAAAAAGAGAATTTATATCTTATGTTTCAATTATGCCAAATATATCAGATAGTATAATTAGTAAAATATCTGATGAAGAATCTTTAGAAAAATTAACTGATATAATAATTAATATATTACCTATTAGATTTGAATTAAAATTTAAATATTTAATAGAATTTGATGCAAGTAAAAGAGCAAATAAACTAATTGAGGATATAGAAAAAGAAAAAAATATAAATTTTGTTGAAAGAGTTATTGAAGAAAAATTAAAAAATGATCTTGATAAAACAAATAAAGATTATATATTAAAAGAAAAAATAAAAATTATTAGACAAGAACTTGGTGAAGATACATCAAAGGAAGATGAAATAGAAGAATTACAAAATAAAATATCAAATTTAAAATGTAAAGATAATATAAAAGAAAAATTATATAAAGAAGTAAAAAAATATGAATATATTCCCCAAACATCACCTGAAATATCTATAGTAAAAAATTATATAGATACTATGTTATCTTTACCATACGAAATTTATACAAAAGATAATACTAATCTTAATTCAATAGAGAAAATATTAAATTCAACACACTATGGTTTAGAAAAAGTAAAATTACGTATATTAGAATATATATGTGTAAAACAACTTACTAATTCAAATAATAGTCCAATAATATGTTTAGTAGGTCCACCTGGTGTAGGTAAAACTTCACTTGCATATTCAATATCAAAAGCTTTAAAAAGAAACTTTATTAAAACATCAGTAGGTGGAGTATCAGATGAAGCAGAAATAATAGGACATAGAAGAACATATATTGGTTCACAAGAAGGAAGAATAATTAATGGAATAAAAAAAGCTAAATCAAGTAATCCTGTATTTTTAATAGATGAAATAGATAAAATGACAAAAGATATTAAAGGAGATCCAGCAAGTGCACTTTTAGAAGTTTTAGATCCTAGTCAAAATACAGAATTTTATGATAACTATATTGAAGAAGCTTATGATTTATCAAAAGTTATGTTTATTTTAACTGCTAATAGTTATCAAGATATTCCATATGCACTTCGTGATAGACTTGAAATAATTGAACTTCCAAGTTACACAACTATAGAAAAAGTAAATATAGTAAAAAATCATATGTTTCAAGTACTTTTAAAAAAACATGGACTTACAAGAAATAATCTTATAATAGATGATGATATGATACGATATATTATTCAATTTTATACAATGGAAGCTGGGGTACGTGATTTAGAAAGAAATATATCTAAAATAATGAGAAAAGTTGCTATGGATATAGTTAAAACTAATAAAAGAAAAAAACATATAATAACTAAAGATAATATTAGAGATTATTTAGGAGTAGAAAAATATATTGATACTAAAAATTATAATAATATTAGTGGAACTGTAAATGGATTAGCTTATACTAGTGTTGGTGGAAGAATACTTCCTATAGAGGTTACTTATTATAAAGGTAAAGGAGATATAATATTAACTGGTTCTTTAGGAGAAGTTATGGTTGAAAGTGCTAAAATTGCATTAGGGTATATAAAGAGTAAATTTAAAGAGTTTAATATCGATGAAAAAAAATTAAGTAATAATGACATACATATAAATGCTATTGATGGTGCAATAAAAAAAGATGGGCCATCTGCAGGTGTAGCACTTACTACAGCTATAATAAGTTCATTAACTAATTATTTAGTACCTAATGATATAGCTATGACTGGAGAAATTACTTTAACTGGTTCTATTAATCCAATAGGTGGACTTAGAGAAAAATTAGTTGGAGCATTAAATGCATCTATAAAAAAAGTATTTGTTCCTATTGATAACAAAAGAGATGTAATTGAAATAGAAGATGAAATAAAAAATAATTTAGATATTATATATGTAAGTAATTATATAGAAATTTATAATAATATATTCTGTAATAAATAAATATTAAAAAGAGTTCTAAAATAGAACTCTTTTTAATATTATTAATTAGAAGTGAGGGATCAAATATGAAAAAGATTATACCATTTACAAGTGATATAAAATTTAATACTAAAATTTATGAAATAACTAGTATATCATTAGAGCATAATCTAAAAATTGAAGAAAATAATATAGTTTCAGGTGAATTTATAATTAGTGGTGATTATAAAATGAATGATGCGTCCATAAATACTGAACCATTTATTCAAGGAATACCATTTGATATAACATTAGATACTAAATATGATATGGATAGAATAAAAATAGATATAGATGATTTTAGATTTGAAATTATAAATGAAGAAATATTAAAAGTAAATATAGATGTTTTAATAGAAGGTGTTGAACTTGTAGAATTAAATAATGATGAGGAAGAAAAAGAAGATATAAAACCAGATCTTATTATTGAACCTAGGAAACTAGATATTACTGATGAATATATTGAAGATAAAATGGAGGATAATATGGATAATATATCAATTGAAGATTTATTTAAACAAACTGATAGTGAAGTTAAAGAGGTAACTTCTTATACAGATGAAAAAGTAAATAATACAACTATGGATTCAATATTTAATAATTTTTCTTCAGAAGATGAAAAATATGTTACATACTATGTACATATTGTACGAGAAAATGATAATATTGAGTCAATTTCTTCAAAATATGGTGTTAGTGTTGAAGAATTAAAAGAATATAATAATATAGAACAAATTACCCTTGGAAGTAAAATAATAGTTCCATATACACAAAGTGAAATTCTATAAGAATATACTTAATAAAAATGACCTAAAGGTTAATAAATATACTATAAAAGGCAAAAGCACTATAGTAGATACTCCTTTAGGTCAATTTGTTTTAAAAAAAAATGAGGGTAATAATATATATAGATATTTAATATCAAGAAATTTTGATTATTTTCCTAAAATAGTTGATATAGATGATGATGCAGTTATGTTTGAATATTTAGATGATATATCATACGATGATAGTCAAAAAGCATTTGATATTATTCATTTAATTGCATTGCTTCATAGTAAAACTACTTATTATAAAGAAGTAGATGCTGATGAATATAAAATAATATATGAGGATTTATCAAAAAAAATTGAATATTTAAATAATTACTATTTAGATATTATAAATATAATTGAATCTAAAATATATATGAGTCCATCAGAATATTTAATCGCAAGAAATATATCTAAAATATTTGAATGTATAAACTATTGTAAATATTCTATTGATCAGTGGTATGATTTAGTAAAAGATAAAAAAAGAAAAAGAGTTGTAACTCTCCATAATAATTTAGATATAAATAATTTAATAAAAAATAAAAATTCATATTTAATTTCATGGGAAAAAAGTAAAATTGATCTTCCTATATATGATTTTGTAAATTTTTATAATAAATATTCTTTAGATTTTGATTTTGATGATTTATTAATAGAATATGAAAGAATATTTAAACTTCTTCCTGAAGAAAAAACATTATTATTTATATTAATTTCAATGCCTGAAAAAATAGATTTTAATTTTAATGAATATGAAATGGTTAAAATAGTTAGAAAATTTCTAGATAAAATATATAAAACAGAATATTTATTAAAAGCAAATAGAAAAGATGAAGAAACAAATCAAGAAGCTATCTAAATTTGAAAAAACAAAATGAACTTAAACATAAAAGACAAAATATTATTAATAAAATAACTGCATTTATAGGTGTTGTAATAAATAAAAGTAAAATAATTTGATAAGTAAGTATTATTAAGAATGATATAAAAAACAAAAATGCAATAAGTCTTTTAGTACTCAAAAGTAAATATTGAAAAAAATTCATCATATTTATCACCTATAATATAATATGTAAATGTAAAAAAAATGTAAGTGCATTATTATATACTTTATATAAAATTAAATAAATGGTATTATAATATTAGTATTAGGAGTAAATAATATGAAAAAAGGTATTTTAATAATATTAATAGTTATATTACTTTTCCCATTTAACATTTATGCAAATGAAAAAGTAGAAGTTAAGTTTTCAAAATGTGTAGATGGTGATACTGCAAAATTTATATTAAATGGTAAGGAAGAAACAGTTAGATTTTTGGCAATAGATACACCTGAGACGAAACATCCTACAAAGGGTGAAGAACCATATGGTAAAGAAGCTAGTGATTATACATGTAAGAAAATTACTGATGCTAAAAAAATAGAACTTGAATTTGATAATAATAGTGATAAAAAAGATAAATATGATAGATATTTAGCTTGGGTATTTGTAGATGATAATTTATTACAAGCTAATCTTATTAAAAATGGATTAGCAGAAGTCGCATATCTATATGACGATTATAAATATACTGATTTATTAAAAGAATATGAACAAACTGCAAAGCTATCAAAAATTGGTATGTATTCAGATATTGATACATCATCATATAGTAATAAAGATAATGAGAAAATAAAAAATAAAATAATAGATTATATATATAAATTCATAGAAGAAATTTTAGATGAAATTTTTAAATAATTTCTTCTTTTTTTATACTTTATTTGGTATAATGTGACTATGGGTGATCAACATGATAAAAAAAATAATGGAGGATATAAAATTACATAGAGTTTCATATTTAATTGAAAAAATAGAAAAAAGAGATTTTAACACAAAAATAGAAGCTTTTAGAAAAATAGAAAAAATGAAAATAACTAAAAATATAGGGTTATTTTTAATTGACGCTTCTAAACGTGATTATAATGTAAATGATAATAATGGTGGTATAAATTCTTCTTTAATATCTTTATGTTTTAAAAATTATTACGATGAATATTCAAAAGCAATAGATAAAGTTTTTAAATATTTAAAGCCTGATGCACAAAATAGAGTAGTATTTCTTTTATCTAGTATAGATAATGAAAGTGCATTAAAATTATATGTTGATTTGATACTAAAGTATTATAGTAATAATAATTTTATTCCAATAAGTAATTTATTTGAAAGACCACATTTATATAATATTTTATTTCCTAAACTATTTAATGCATTAAAATTTAAAAATGAAAAAAATAATATATTAATATTACTAAATGATTACTTAAATGCTGGTGTTGTAAAAAATATTGATTTAACTAAAAATAAAAAAATAATAACTGATGCAATATCTAGAGTATTTTCTTTAGCACTTAAATATAAATTTACTAATACTACTAAAGCATTAAAAAATTCTGAATATATTGATTTAAGATTTTTTTTAGAAATATGTATAAATATAGAATGTTATATTTCAAATAAAGAAACTGAAAAATTACTTGAAAAACTATTTAAAAAAGGTGATAATCAGTTAAACTTATTTATACTTGATAATTATATTAGAAAAGGTAAAAATATAAAAAAAATTAATTTAGAAAAAATAGCTAAAGATGATGCAAGTAGATATCCACTTTTTGAAATGCTAAGTAATTATGGATTAGAAAAATTAATACCAAGTAAATACTTATCAAAAAAGTTACTTGCAAAATCTGATTTTTATATAAACTTTATGATATATACAAGATATAAAGGTGAACTAAAAAATTATAAGTTTATAGAAAAAAGAAATATAATGGGATATGAATATTATATATTTAAATTTAAATATACTTATTTGTATGAGAATGTATCATCAGATTTTTTAACTAACTATGTTATGCATTTATCAAAAATTGATAAATATAATAATATACTTATAACTAGGGACTATATTGGAGTAAGTGGAGGATTTAATTTAGATGATAATTATTCTAAAATATCATTTAATCATAATAGATTATTATTTTCTAAAATAAAAAATAATGAGACTATTTCTGATGTTATAAAAAAGATTGGTATAGAAGATGATATAAAATTAAAAAATGAAAAAGTAGAAACTACTTTAGAAGAAAAGGTAGAAAAATCAAAATTTAGTTTTTCATATATACTAATTGGACTATTCATTATTTTTATATTAATGTTAATAGGTTGTGTTATATATGTATATAATCCAAATATTATAAAAATAAAAAATAATAGTGATCACATTTCATCAGAATTATCTAAACAATATGAATTTTTAGAAATTAATGGTAGTGATATATTTAATAAAGATGATAGTGAATATTATATTTTATTTTATAAAAAAGGGACTTCAAATAAAAATAAATATTATACATATGTAAATGAATATCTAAAAAATAATATAAAAATATATTATGTTAATATGAATGATGAAAAAAATAAATTCTTATATTCAAATAATGATTTTAATTTTATTATAGAAAAAGATAGATTGCTTAAGGTAAAAGATAAAGAATTTGAATATTATGTTGATGGTAAAATTAATATTTTAAATGAAATGAAAGGATTTGTTGAATCTTTAAATAAAGAGGAAAATATAAAAAAATAGGTAATTTATTTATTTCAAATTTATAAAATATAATATAATATTTATAAGGAGTTTTTATGAAAAAATTTGTACCAGATATGTATAAAAAAAATATCTATGAAATAGATTATGAAAAATTAAAACAAATGGGGAAAGAATATTTATTCTTTGATCTTGATAATACAATAATTAGTTATATTGAAAATAAACCTACTACTCAAAACAAAAAATTATTTAAAAAATTAAAAGATATGGGATTTAAATGTTTTATATTTTCAAATTCTAATAAAAAAAGATTAACCCCATTTAAAGATGAACTTTTAGTAGATGTATTTACAAGTTCTAAAAAACCATTAAAAATAAGTTATAAAAAAATAATTAAGTTATATGATAAAGATAAATGTGTATTTATAGGTGATCAAATTATGACTGATGTAATAGGTGCAAAAAGAAATGGTTTATATGTTATATTTTTAGATAGAATAAATGATAAAGAACCTATATATACAAAATTTTGGAGATTTTTTGAATATTTTGTTTTAAAGAATTTTAAAAAAAATAATTATTTAGTAAAAGGAAAATATTATGATTAGAAAGTGTATTGGATGTGGCGCTATTTTACAATATGAAGAAATAGATAAAATAGGATATGTTAAAGAAAAAAAATATGATACTGCTTTATACTGTGAAAGATGTTTTAAAATACTAAATTATGGTGATTTTAAACATATTAATTCAGATGGTAAAGAATATATAGAAATATATAAAAATATAAATAAAACTAATGATTTAGTATTATTTTTAGTAGATATATTTAATATTAATGATTCAATTAGTATGATAAATAAATATATTAATAATAAAGTAATCTTAGTAATAACTAAATATGATATAATACCAAGATCAGTTAAAGAAGATAAAATAAAAACAAGAATAAAAGAATATAATTTTAATAGTAATATTATAGATATTATTTTTGTAAGTAGTAATACTAATTATAATATTAATTTATTGTATGAAAAAATGTTAGAAAATAAAACTAGTAATAATGTTTATTTATGTGGCAATACTAATGCTGGTAAAAGTACACTTATAAATAAATTAATAGAAAAATATTCAGTTAATAAAATTAAAGTAACAACTAGTATTCTTCCTTCAACAACAATAAATATAAATAATATATATATAAATGAAAACTTAACATTAATTGATACACCAGGTTTTATAGAAAGTAATAATATAAGTAATTATGTATCTATAGATTTACTTAAAAAAATAATGCCAAAAAATGAAATAAAACCTATTACGTATCAATTAGAAGAAGGTATGAGTCTACTTATTGACAATTTACTTCGTATAGAATACGTAAATGGAGAAAAAAATAGTTTTACTTTTTATATATCAAATGATATAATGATAAATAGAATAAATACTATAACAAATAATAGGGGTAGAGATTTGAAATGTCATGATATTCTTGTATCAGGTAATGAAGATGTTATAGTAAACGGTTTATGTTTTATAAAGATAACAAAAAAAGCAGTATTAAAAATATATACAATAGATGGTGTTTTAGTTTTTAAACGTAGGTCGTTAATTTAAGAAAGAAGGATAAAAGAATGAAAAAAGGGTTATATATTAAATTATTATTATTTATTTTTATGATTATTATATTTCCAAAAAATGCATATGCACTTAATTTTAAAGTTGAAAGATCAGTAGATTCTATTAAACCAGGACAGGAAGTAACTGTATATATAAAAATAACAGATACAAGTTCAATAGTTGCAGATTCATTAAATAAATATACTGTATCACTTTCATATGATTCATCAAAACTTGAATATAAGAGTGGAAATAGTAATGTTTCAAATGTTCAAGCAGGTAATCCTGTTACAATAACTGCAAATAAACCAATAAGTGGTGATGAGACACTTGCTACTTTGATATTTGGTGTAAAAAGTGGTGCTAAAGCTGGTAGTACAAATTTAACTGTAACAAATTCAGATCTTAATACTTTAAGTGGTAATAATAAGATTACTGCAACTAATACAAGTTCTATGATAACTATAAATTCATTAAGTTCTGATGCAACACTTAGTTCACTTAAGATACCTAATGCAACATTATCTCCAAAATTTGATAAAGAAGTTACTGAATATAGTACAGATATAAAAGATATAACTGAAATTACTATAAATGCATCTCCAACAGACTCAAATTCAAAAATTATGATATCTGATAACTATAAAAATTTAGTTAAGGGTGAAAATATAATAAAAATTTCAGTAACTGCAGAAGATGGAACAACAACTAAAACATATCAAATTAAAGTAAATCTTACTATGACTCCAACTGAGGAAGAAAAACTAAAAGCAAATGCTGATTTAAAGAAACTTGAAATAGATGGTTTTGATATAGATTTTTCTAAAGAAATCAAAAAATATACATTATCAGTTCCATATGATACAAGAAAAATAAAATTATTAGCAGAATCAGAAAATGAAAATGCTATTGTTACAATGGAAGGAACTACAGATTTAAAAGTTGGTAAAAACATAATAAAAATTTTAGTAACATCTGAAGATAATGAAAATACTCAAACCTATACAATAACAGTAACAAGAGAAAAAGAAGAAAAGAAAATAGTTCAAACTTGTCCAGATGAAACTAGTACAAGAGAGTGGATATTATTTTCAGTTTCAATGTTTGTTACATTTACATTAGGAATAGTGTTAGGATACTTTGTATGTAAAAAACAAATTTTAAGTAAGATATTTAAAAAGAAGAAAAAAGAAGATCCTGAAGAAATAGATACTTTATCTGATACTATAAAACTTGATACTAATAAGGTTAATGATGAAGTAATTAAAGAAAACAAAAATAAATTGGATTAGTAATAATTACTTAATCCAATTTTTTTATTTAATTTATCTATAAAAATATCAACTTTAGGAGGATAATATGTAAGATATATAAATGTTAATAAAATTATAAATATTATTACAAAAAAATATTTATTTAAAAAATAATAATCTTTAGTACTAGATAAAACTTTAAAACTAATAAATTGTGAGATTATTATACTTAATAAATATAATAATATAGTAATTACAGCGTTATAACCAAATAATTTATATATAGGTATATAGATTATTAAAAATATAAATATATTAAATATTAGTGATATAACTATTGAAGCTTTAAAATTTTTAGTTTCTAGGTTATTTTTCTTTAATAATATAAATTCTATTATAGACCATATTAAATAACTCATATTTAACATTTTCATATGTTCAAATATAGATTCATTAACTGGATAAAAAAAAGATGTTAATATATTTGGAAATTTATCATATAAGCTATGTGTTAAAATACTAAGTATAAATATACTAGTTATACTAATTATTTTTAAAATTTTAATTGTCATATATAGTCCTTTCTATTCAAAATATACATATTTTTTTAAGAAATATTACAAAAATATGTAAAAAATATAATTTTTTAATAAAAATTAGTGGAATTTTAAATATAAAGGGGGAATATATATTTTGGAAGTGATTTTTAATGACTAAGATTTCTTATGAAGAGATACTTAGTATTCAAAGAAGAGTAAATATAGTTGATATAATACGTAATTATGTTCCACTCACTCAAAAAGGTAAAAACTTTTTTGGAATATGTCCATTTCATGATGATCATAATCCATCTATGAGTATTTCTCCCGAAAGACAAATATATAGATGTTTTGTGTGTGGCGCATCTGGTAATGTATTTAACTTTGTTATGGAATACGAAAAGATATCTTATTACGAAGCTATTAAAGTAGTTGCAAATACTATTGGAATAAATGTTGAAATAGATAATATTAATAAACAAAATGTTATTAAATCACCATTATATTCTATATATGATATATCATGTAAAATATATCAAAATAATTTAAATACACCATTTGGTAAAAAAGCTAGAGAATATTTAAAAGAAAGAAATATAAATGATGAAATAATAAAAGAATTTAAAATTGGTTTATCAACTATAAATGATGAAGTAATAGATATATTAAATAAAAAGAATTTTAGTGAGATGGATATCCTAAAATCTGGATTATGTATTAAATCAAATAATAATTTATATGATATATATAAAAATAGAATTATGTTTCCACTTTCTGATTTAGAAGGAAATATAGTTGGTTTCTCAGGAAGAATATATGATAACAGTAATGAAAATAAATATATTAATACTAAAGAAACCGATATATTTAAAAAGGGTGAATTACTATATAATTATCATATTGCAAAAAAAGAAGTAAGAAAAGAAAAACAAATTATTGTTGTAGAAGGATTTATGGATGTAATTAGATTAAGTACAATTGGAATAAAAAATGTAGTTGCGACTATGGGAACAGCAATTACTAAAGTTCAAGCAAATTTAATAAGAAAATTATCTTCCAATATTATTTTAATGTTTGATGGTGATTCAGCTGGAGATAAAGCAACCCTTTCTTTTTTAAGTTTATTTACAAATAGTGATGCAAATATAAAAATTGTTAGATTAGAAGATAATTTAGATCCTGATGAATATATTATGAAAAAAGGTAAAGATAGGTTACTAGAGCATATAAATAAACCTATAAATGAAGTAAGTTATAAAATAGATAAATTAAAGACAGGAATTAATTTTAATGATAGTGAAGATGTTTCTAAATATGTTAATTTAGTATTAAAAGAATTAGAAAATATAGAAGATGATATACTTAGAAATATAGAATTAAAAAAATTATCAGATTTAACTGGGTTAGATATTCAAACATTGAATTCAAATATGAGTATAAAAAGAAAAGATATAAATATTATAGATAAAATAAAAACTGATAATATAAAAATGGATAAATATGATAAAGCTTCTAAGTACATAATATTTAATATGATTAAGAATAATAAAATAATATTATATTACTTTAATAATTTATCTTATTTACCATTTGATATAGATAGGAAATTGGCAAATGAAATAGTATTGTTTTATAAAAAATATAATAGTTTTAACATTAATGATTTTGTTACATATTTAGAGGATAAAAAAGATTTAATAGACTTAGTTTTAAAAATTGATAGTATGGATTTTAAAGTAGAAGATGATTATTCTATTATTGATAGCTATTTTAAAACTATTAGAGAATATATAAATAAAAAAGAAATAACAAATTTAACAAATGAATTAAAAAAAGAAATAAATGTTAATAAAAGAAAAGAAATAGCACAAAAAATTGTGGAAATAAAGATGAAGGAGAGTAGTTAATATGGAAGAAATTAAAACTTTTGAAGAAAGAAAGAAAGAATTATTAAAAAAAGGAAAAGAAAATGGCTTTTTAACATTTGAAGAATTAGCTAATGCACTAAAAGGATTAGAAATGGATGCTGAAAGTTTAGATGAGTTATATAACTTTCTTCATGATAATAATATAGAAGTTGTTGAAGAAGGGGAACCTGATAGTGATGATGATGATTCTGAAAATGGAGAATTATTATTAGATGATATATCACTTCCAAAAAATTTAAGTATAAATGATCCAGTTAGAATGTACTTAAAAGAAATTGGAAGAATAAGTTTATTATCTACAGAAGAAGAATTAGAATTATCAAAAAAAATAGAAGAAGGCGATGAAGAAGCAAAATCTACACTTGCTGAAGCTAATTTAAGATTAGTTGTATCAATTGCAAAACGTTATGTTGGAAGAAATTTATCTTTCCTAGATCTTATTCAAGAAGGTAATATTGGTCTTATGAAAGCAGTAGATAAATTTGATTCATCTAAAGGTTATAAATTTTCAACATATGCGACTTGGTGGATTAGACAAGCAATAACAAGAGCTATTGCAGATCAGGCTAAAACAATAAGAGTTCCAGTACACATGGTTGAAACAATTAATAAATTAAAAAGAGTTCAAAGACAATTAACATTAGAATTAGATAGAGAACCAACAGAAGAAGAAATTAGTAAACAATTAGGTATACCAGAAGATAAGGTTCGTGAAATAATAAAAATTTCTTTAGATCCTTTATCATTAGAAACACCAATAGGTGAAGAAGAAGATTCTCACTTAGGAGATTTTGTTGCTGATGAACATAGTTTAAGTCCAGAAGAATATGCTATAAATGAAGTATTAAAAGATGAAATATCAGAGTTATTATTAACATTAACAGAAAGAGAGGAACAAGTAATTAAATTAAGATTTGGTTTAGTAGATGGTACATGTAGAACTTTAGAAGAAGTTGGAACATTGTTTGGTGTAACAAGAGAAAGAATAAGACAAATAGAAGCAAAGGCATTAAGAAAATTACGTCATCCATCAAGGAGCAAAAAGTTAAAAGATTACTTGGTAGATTAGTATGAGATTATCAAATAGATTAAAAGCAATAACTGATTTTATTGATGGTAATGAGAAAATAATCGATATAGGATGTGATCATGCATTTTTAGATATTTATTTATGTGAAAACTATAATAACATAAAAGTAATTGCATCAGATATTCATGAAGGTGCAATTAATAATGCATATAAAAATATTGAAAAACATAATTTAACTAAAAAAATAGATTTAAGACTTGGTGATGGATTATCTATAGTTAATAGTGATGAAATAGATACAATTATAATTTCAGGTATGGGATATTATAATATTATTTCAATATTAAATAATAAAGAAAAAATGATAAATGTTAATAAGATAATAATACAATCAAATACAGATATTGTTAAACTTAGAAAATCTGTACTTAAATTAGGTTATAAAATATCAAAAGAAAAACTAGTAAAAGATAAAGATATTATATATACAATAATAGAATTTATAAAAGGAGAAGAAAAATATAGTTACGAAGAAATTTATTTTGGACCTGATATTTTAAAACATAAAGATGAGTTATTTTATGAATATTATAATAAAAAATTATTAAAATATGAAAATTTATTACTTCAACTACCATATACTCATATTCTTACAAAACTTCATCATATGAGATTAATTAAGATAATAAAAAAGGAAGTTAAAAATTAAAACACAATATGTGTTTTTTTATTTAATAAAAAAAGACACATAAATATGTGTCAAACTTAAAAGTTTAACTTTATATAAAGAAACTAGGTTGATTTTCATCATAGTTATAGGTTTCATTAATATTATTAGAATTATTAATAGAATTATTATTATTTTGGATATTTGTATCTGAATTACTAGCACTAGTAAATGCACTAGCAAGTCTAAGCATAGTTTTAGCATTATTAAAAATTGGTTTAACTTGATATACAAGTGGTATTGCTTGATTAACAATATTTAAAGTTTTTTGTGTATTACTAAGAAGTCCTGCCCAATTAATACTTCTTCTTGCAATTGGTGCAATTGCTCTTAGTGGCATATATGATCCAATAGGATTAAACATAAGTATTACCTCCCTGTAAATATTATATGAAACACATAAAAAAAAGTTTAAAAATTAATATATATATGTTATAATCAATTATAGAATAGAGGAGTTGAGTTATGAACACTTTAAAAAAAATAATAAAAAGTATTCTTAATACAATATGTAATATATTTTTATTTATAATTTTATTACCACTTAATATATTTAAGTATTTTAATTTATTTTTTTACTATTTAATAAAACTTGCATTAAGAGAGTCACCTGAGAAAAAACAAAAAAGATTAGAAAAAGAAAAAGAAAGAGAAGAAGAAAAAGAAAAAGAAAGAAAAGAAGCAGAAAAATATATTAGGGAAAAGAATAAAGAAGCTAATATCTCTGCATTAAAAGATGCTCAAAGTGAAAAAAATAAAATTAATGAGCAAGTTAAAGCTCCTAGTCATAAAATGACTAAAGAAGAGATAAGGGAAGAACATAGAATAGCAAAAGAAAAAATAAAAAGAGAAAAACAAAGGCAAAGAGAAGAAGCAAGAAAAGAAAAAAAGAGTATTTTAAAACAGTTTAAAGAAAGAAACTTTTTTGCACTTAGAAGACAAAGAAAATTAGATTCAAAAAGAAAAGTATTAACATTAGATATAAATTCTGATGATTCAAAAAGAAGTAATGAAAAAATTATATTTAGATATGTAGGTAAAAATGAAGCAGGTAAAATTGAAAGAGGAACATTCCAAGGATATTCAAAACTTGATGTTCATTCATATTTATTATCTGAAGGATATGAAGTATATGAAATAAAAGCAGTTGCAAAAGCTAACTTATTTAATACAGATTTATCACTTAATAGACCGATTAAGAAATCTTTATTAGTATTTTATATAACTCAATTATCAACATATTTAAAAGCAGGTATACCACTTGTTGATTCAATAAAAATATTAACAAAGCAAACAAAATCAAAAAGTGTTAAAACAATTTGGAAATCAATAGTATATGAGCTTACGATGGGTGCAAGTCTTAGTGAGGCTATGATAAGATGTGGTAATGTATTTCCAAAATTATTAATTAATATGATTAAAACTGCTGAAATGACTGGTGATTTACCTGAGGTACTTGATGAACAAGCAGAGTATTATAAAACTACTGAGCAATCAAAAAGAGAAATGATAAATGCAATGTTATATCCACTTGCAATATTTATTTTTTCCATTGCAATAATTATATTTATATTATTATATGTAATACCACAATTTGTAGAGATATATGAAAGTATTGGTGCAGACCTTCCATGGTTTACTCAACTTCTAATAAATATTAGTAATTTTGCATCAAAGAATATTATTTGGATGGCTGTTATTGCTATAGTAATAGTAATAATATTCATAATACTATATAAAAATAATTCATCATTTAAATATGGTGTTGAATACTTATTAATGCATATTCCTGTTATTAAAAATGTTATAATATATAATGAAGTAACAATGTTTTCGAAGACATTTGCAACACTTATAAATAATAATATTTTTATAACTGATAGTATGGATATACTAAGTAGAATTACAGAAAATGAAATATATAAAATGATAATATATGACGCAGTAGAAAATTTATCTAGAGGTGAAAATATTTCTACATCATTTTATGATCATTGGGCTTTCCCTGATATAGCATATCAAATGATAGTAACTGGTGAAAAAACAGGTCAGTTAGGTATAATGATGGATAAAGTGGGGGATTATTATCATGATGAACATTCAAATGCAATAGCAAGAATCAAAGTATTCATTGAACCAGTATTAATTATATTTTTAGCAGTTGGTGTTGGTGGAATATTGCTTGCAGTATTATTACCTATGTTTAATATATATAGTCAAGTTATATAAGGAGTTTTATAATGGAAACAATATTATATAGTATATTTATATTCATAATAGGAACTTGTTTTGGTTCCTTCTTTAATGTAGTAGGATATCGTTTGCCTAATAATATGTCTATAGCATATCCTTCATCACATTGTCCTAATTGTAAACATAAACTTGGAGTTCTTGAACTTATACCAGTTTTATCTTATATATTTCAATTTGGTAAATGTAAACACTGTAAGGAAAAAATATCAATATTTTACCCCATATTTGAATTATTAACAGGTATATTATTTGTTATATGTTATCTTGTATTTAAAGATACATATCCAGAAATTTATAATGTAATATTTGCAATTGTATTTATATCATCTTTAATAATAATTATTATCAGTGATATAAAATATATGATTATACCAGATGAAGTATTAATATTTTTTAGTATAATACTTCTTCTAATAAAAATGGTTATAATACATAAATTAAATGTAAATTATACATGGATAGATGTAGGTTATGAACTTTTATTTAGTTTATTTGATGGAATTATAATGTTTATTATTATGTATGGAATTAGATTTTTTGGTAATTTAATATTTAAAAAAGATTCAATGGGTGGTGGAGATATAAAAATGATGGCATTTATATCACTATTTATTGGATGGGAATTAGGAGTTGTAGTAATATTTTTAGCATCATTTTTAGCTCTTCCATTATCAATAATAAATATGTATAAAAATAAAGAACATATATTAGCATTTGGTCCTTATTTAGCGATAGCAACAATGATTTTATTCTTGTGTAAAATAGATATTAATATGGTAATTGAATTTATATCATAAAAAAACTTCATTTTGTAATATGAAGTTTTTTTGCTATAAATGAGGTTAATATCAAAATAATATTTTATATTGCCCTCATATTGTTTTGATTTTTAAATGGATTTTTTTTATCTATATGGTCAAAAAATAATATACCATTTAGATGGTCATATTCATGTTGGAATGCTACAGATAATTCATCTCTAAGTCTTATCTCATGTTTATTACCATCCATATCATAATATTCTACATTAACTCTAGCATATCTTGGTACTATTCCGTTAACTTCTCTATTAACACTTAAACATCCTTCTCCACCTTCAACATATACTAATTCTTCTGAATTACTAATTATTTTAGGATTTATAAATATATAATTTTCAAATTTTCCTTCTTCATATTCATATACGATTACAAAGAATCTTTTATTAATACCAAGTTGTATAGCTGCAAGCCCCATACCAGGTCTTAAATTATATTTTTTAGCTTCTTCTTCAATTTGACTAAGTGTAAGCATTTCAATAGAATCTAAAATAACCTTTTTATACTTTTCATCCATAGGAAATGTTATATCAATGCTCTTTTTTCTTAATCTTTTATCTTTCTCATCTAGTATATTTTTACTTAAAATCATAACAACCACCTAATTCATGTGATTATTTTACCATATTTAAAAAAAAAAGTCCATTTTGGACTTTTTTTAAAAATTACTATTTCCACGGTTAAAGAATCCAGCACCAATAACAATTACAAGTAATATAAATAATACTAATATTATAGCAGCACCATAACCAGATCCATATCCATAACCTTGTGAAACAGGATATGCATATCCACCTTGGCCACCACCACAGCATGGATTGTTATAACCATATCCACCACTATATCCGTAATAATACATACTAAAACCTCCTTTTTATTTTTCTATTATATTGTATTAATTATGTAAATAAAATGTTATTTAATTAACCTAAATATAGGTAATTTTGTTTATTTATGATATTATTATTAGTAAAGGAGAATATGAATATGGTTAGAATGTTAAATAAAATGGATAAAACATTATTAATACTTACTGTATTTATGTTTGCTTTTGGATTATTTATGATATTAGATGCATCTAGTATGAGATCCTTTTTGGATTATGGGGTAAATACTAAATATTTTACTAAACAATTAATAGTACTAATTGGAAGTTTTATATTATCAATAATAATTATGAAAATACCACTAAAAAGATATAATAAATTAATATATATGATGGCTTTAATAATTATATTTATGTTAGTAGTATTACTAGTATCTGGAGTTGCGACTAACAATTCAAAAAGCTGGTTTTATATTGGATCATTTGGAATTCAACCAAGTGAATTTGCTAAGATTATTATAATATTATTTACTGCAATTTATTATAATATTAATATAAAAAAATTAAATAATTTAATTATTTCATCTGTACCTCTTATTTTAGGTGCAATATGTACAGGATTAACTCTTCTTCAACCAGATGGAGGAACAGGACTTATATTATTTTTTATTTCTACAATTTTATTTTATATATCTCCAGTAACAAAAAAAATAAAATCAAGAATTACAGTTATAGGACTTGGCTTTGCCGTTATTATTTTACTTGCTATTGTTATAACAGGTAAAAGTCCATTATCTGATATGCAAAAAAATAGATTTAATTATTTTAATCCATGTACTAGATATCAAGAAGATTCAGGATATCAGGTTTGTAATGGTTATATAGCTATTAATAATGGGAAATTATTTAGTATTGAACCTGGTAATAGTAAACAAAAGTATTTATATTTACCAGAAGCACATACTGATTTTATATTTCCAATAATAGTAGAAGAAATGGGACTTATAACTGGTATATTAGTTATTATAATCTATATGATAATAATTTATAGAATTTTATTAATAGGTCAAAGATCATATAATTTAACTAACTCATTAATATGTTATGGAGTAGCGTTATATATATTTTTACATGTAGTTATAAATTTAACAGGAGTTCTTGGAATACTTCCACTTACAGGAGTACCACTTCCATTTTTAAGTTATGGTGGTTCGTTTGCAATAACAGTTACAATTTCACTTTCATTAGTACAAAGAGTATGTATAGAAAATTATAATTTTGAAAAGAAAAAAGTTCTAAATTAATAAAAAGCAACTAAATTTATACAAAAAGA
This sequence comes from uncultured Bacilli bacterium, assembly GCA_947589275.1. GTDB lineage: Bacteria > Bacillota_I > Bacilli_A > RF39 > UBA660 > CAG-433. The sequence goes on from CANQAQ010000003.1 coordinate 34,684, forward strand.
TACCAATAGTTGGTGTTGCTACTAATATTATTTATATTATAATTTTGGTAGAGGTGATATTATGAAGTTTTGTGATAAATTAGCAAAACAAAGAAAAAATAATAATTTAAGTCAAGAACAACTTGCAGATAAGTTAGGTGTATCAAGACAAGCTGTTTCAAAATGGGAACAAGGTACGTCTTATCCTGATATGGATAAGATAATAAGTATGTGTAAAATACTTAATTGTAATTTAGATGATTTAATTGAAGATGGAATTATAGAAGGAAAGAGTAGTGCAAATAAAATAAATTTTAATAATTATTTTAATGACTTTTTAAATTTTATAACTAAATCATATAATATGTTTTGGAGTATGAAATTTAAAGAAAAAATAAAATGTTTATTTGAATTATTTATTACATTTTTAATTTTAATAATAAGTGGTTTAGTAATATATTTTATAGTTGATGATTTATTTTTTGATAATTTTATGGATGTTTTGGGAATAAATTTTATTATTCAAAAACTAATTAGTCCTGTATTTATATTATCTTTAATTGTAATAGGAATAATGATATTTTTACACTTATTTAAAATTAGATATTTAGATTATTTCATTACTGTTTATGATAGTGATGTAAAAGAAAAAATAAAAGAAAAAGCGTTAGAAGAAGAAAAAGTAGTAAATAATAAAAAATACATAATAGAAAAACCTAAAGAAAAAATAGTAATTAGAGATCCAAAACATTCTACATTTAATTTTTTTAATGTATTAGGTAAAATAATATTATATATATTAAAATTCTTTATTTTTATCCTTATGATATTAGCTATATTTTTTACAATAGCTTTAATAGCAATAGGTGCTATATGGATAACATTTATTAAATATGGAGACATTTTTATATATCTACTTATAACTATTATAGGTTTAGTATGTATTAGTTTTATAATAATTAATTTCTTATATAATTTTATATTTAATAGAGCAACAAAACTTAAATTAAATTTTATACTATTTATAATATCTTTAATATTTATTGGTGTAGGTTTAGGAATTAGTACAATAAAATTTATGAATTATGATTATGTTACTTTAGATAAATCTAAACTTGAAATTCATGAAAAAATAATACCTATGAAAGATAATATTGTATTACCACATAATAATATAAATTATATTATTGATAATAACCAAAATGATATAAAACTTAAAATATATTTACCTAAAAATACAAGTTATACAATATATTATAATAAAGATCAGTATGAAATTTATCATATATACATGGATAATTTATCAATATTTGATATGTATAATATTACATTAAATGAATTAAAAGAAAATAAAATAATTGACTATGATAAATCATTTATAATAGATGTATATATATCAGAAAAAAATTATGAAATAATTAAAGAAAATATAGATAATTATTATGGATATTAAAGTTATGTTTTTACATAACTTTTTTTATAAATTGACAATATAAATAAAAATTACTTATAAAGTAATTTTTTTATTTTAATTTTAATTATTTAATGATATAATTAACATATAGTAAAGGTAGGATAAAAAATGAAAAATAAAAAAGGATTTACATTAATAGAATTACTAGCAGTAATAGTAATATTATCAATAATAATGATAATAGCAGTACCAAAAATAATAAATATAATAGAAGAAGCAGATAGAAGAGCATATGAAAATAGTGTAAACTTAATGGTAGAAGCAGCAAGATTAAAATATCAAACAGGAACTATGAAAGGAGAAGATATAAAATTACCATTAACATATATATATGAAGGAAATAAACAAACAAATATAGAAGAAGTAGGAGAATTAGTATTTAAAGGAGATAAAGCAAATTCAGGAACAATAACAGTAAATCAAGAAGGAAAAATAGTAGTAGAAAACTTAGTAAGTAAAAATAAAAAATGGTGTGCAGTAAAACAAGCAAATAATGCAGAAGCAAAAGTAGGAAGAGCAAGCGTTTTAGGGTGTTCTATAGATGATAATGATGATAATAATGGTGATGATGAAGAAGAGATAATAAAAGACAAAGAAGCATGTAGTTTAGAACAAGATAGTAAAAATGAAAATATATATTATGTAGATTCAGTAAGTGATTTATATGAATTATCAAAAGAAGTAAATGAAGGAAATAACTATAGTGGTAAGATAATAAAACTAAGAAATAATATAGATATGAAAGATACAAGTAATAAATGTGGACTAGAAAGTTTTGAACCAATAGGAAATAATAGTAAACCATTTAGTGGTACATTTGAAGGATTAGGAAATTCAATAAAGAATTTAGTAATAAATAAGCAAGGACAAGATGATATTGGATTATTTGGAAATAACTCTGGAACAATAAAAGGATTAAGTTTAGAAAATATAGATATAAAAGGTAAAAGTAGTATTGGTGGATTAGTAGGACGAAATAATAATGGAAAAATAAGTGACATTATAATAAATGGAAAAGTAGAAGGAACTGGTGAAAATATTGGTGGACTAGTAGGAGTTCATAGTGGTACTATAGCAAATATAATAATGAATGTAGATGTAAATAAAGATGTAACGGGAGCAACTAGAGTAAGTGCAGTATTGGGTAATTTAGGAATTGGAACACGATCAGTTAATAACGTAATTATAGAAGGTGGAGAAATAAATGGAAGATTAGAATATTATAGTAGTTATTCAGAAAATGTTTTGCATAATGATTCTAAAGAAAAATATCCTTCTAATCTATATTCAAAAGAAGCAATAGGTGATATAAATACATACGAAACTTATATAGATACATATATAGGTGGGGATGATGATGACTCAGGATATTACTTTGATTATGATAGCAAGGGAAAATTAGTAATAAAAAGTATAGAAAAAAATCCAATAGAATTTAATTTAAAAGGAAAAGGAACACAAGATGATCCATATTTAATAGAAAATTATGAAGACTGGAAAGAAGCAACAACAAAGGTAGACCAAGTAAATATAGTATTTAAGTTAACAAAAGATATAGATTTTACAGGTAAGAAATTTTATATGTTAGGAAGTTATCAGAATCAGTTTAATGGACATTTAATTGGAGATGGATATAGTCTTAAGAATGTTAATTTAAATGGTGGAGATTATCAAGGAATTATTGGATATGTTGGAACTGAAGGTATAGTTGAAGGTATAAATGTAAAATCTTTAAATACAAATAATACTTTTAATTATGTAGGAGTAATAGGATACAATAAAGGGATTGTTAAAGGTATAAATATATATAATGTATATGTAATAGGTAGAAGTTATATAGGTGGATTGGTTGGCTATAATGAAGGAAAAATATTAGAAATTACTATAGAAGGAAATATATATGGAGTTGTAAATGAAGAACAATTTATAGGTGGAGCAGTTGGACTAAATAATGGAACAATAAGAGGAATATTAGCTAATGTAAATGTTACAAGTTCTTATAATACTACATTTGCACGTTCTTCAGGAGGTTTATTTGGTCAAAATGGTAGAGGTACAATATATAATTCAGTTATTGAAACTGGTAATGTATTGGCAGAGAATATAGTTATGGGTAGAGGAGCTTCTTCATATGATGTATATTATTGTGAGGGTGTAACAACTACAGGTAGTATATTTACTAAATCAATACCTAGTATATATATAAATGATTTAACATATTATGATAGTATGTTAAATGATAAAAATGAGCCATTATTTGAAAGTAAATATACAGGAGATATGAATGATTCTGGATATTTCTTTGATTATAATAGTGATGGAAAAATATATGTAGTAAAAGCTTATAATATGAATTATGGTGATAATAGTATAGATGAAAATTATACAATGACACATATAGAACAAGGAGCATCAGATCAAACACCACCAGTATGTACATTAGATTATGTAGTAGCAGTAAAAAATGGAATAAGAGCATCATTTAGCTGCGTAGATGAAAGTGGAGCGCCAACAATAAGGTCACTATTTGATTCAACTACAAGTTTATCAGCAAGTACATATGAAGATATAGGAACAAATAAAAATGGAGTAGTAAATGGAAATACTAGAAGTATAGTAAGTACATGGACAATAAATGATCCAGTATCAGTGCCAGAAAGAGGAAAGTGTTATTATTTTAGATATGGAGGTCAAGATACAGCAGGTAATTTTAGTACATATGTAACAAAAAGATGTTATACAGGTTTTAGTAATTAGGAGGTAATTATAATGAAAAAAATATTATTGATAATATTGATTGGAATTATAATATTTACAGGTTGCGGAAAAGAAGATGGTGAAAAGATAAAATATAAAAAAACAAATATGGAACTAGTAGATAAAGTATCAAATATTGTTATAAATGATAAAAAGATATTTGATGAAGTAAACATATTAAATGATAATACATTAGAAACAAAATTAGGAATAAATAGAGACTTTGTAATAGAACATGCTATTGCATTAGATATTTATTCATATAATCCAAATATTTATATTATAATAAAACCAAAAGAAGAAAATAAAAAAACAGTAAAAAAGGCAATAAGTTTATATTTAGATAGTGCAAAACAAGGAGTAATAGATGAATATAAAGAAATATATGAAAATGCATTAATTGAAGAATATAATGGATATTATATTTGTATAGTTTCAGATAATAATGCTGAAGTATTTAATAAAATAAAAGGATATTTAGACTAGTAAATATCTTTTTTTTATTAATTATGATATAATTAGTATAAGGATAGTGGTACTGTGAAAAAGAAAAAAAGAAAAGGAAGATTAAGGTATGATAGAATATTTATGGCCCTATTTATAATATTTGCTATAGTATTTTCTATAAAATTTGCCATCTATTTATCATATAATAATAAAATATATAAGACTGTAACAAATTCAAATAATTTATCTATAACTATAAATAAAAAATATAATAAATTAAAATTATATAATAAGACTATAAAATATATAAAAGAAAATAAAAATAGTGTAATTATTTCATCAAAAAAATATAGTGTTACTATACCTTCAAAAAACATAACAAAAAATGCTAATTTAGATGTTAGTATGTATAGTAAAAGATTAGAGTATGATAATTTTTCAAAATCTAAAGCTTATTTTATAGATAATAAAGGAATAATAAGTAAATCAAATAAAATAAAGATATTATTACCTAGATATTTATTAAAAAATGATATTGTAGATATTTATGGTGTTACTAAAGATAATAAAATAGAAGAAATAAATCTTAAAGTTAAAATAAAAGATAAAAAAGTATCATTTGATTTAAATGAAAAATATTCAAAATACTTTATAACTTATGTAAAACTAAAAGATATAAAAGTTAAAGATATTACTTTAAATAAAGGAAGTAAAATAAACTTAGATATTAAATATGTACCTATTAGAGCAACTGTTAAAAGTTTTGAATATATTAAAATAGGTGATATATTTATGTTAAATGATAATAATGAATTAATTGCAGAGAAATCTGGAACTGATAAAGTTACAATTAAAATTAATGACTCAAATATTAAAAAAGATATTACTATAAATGTTAAAGAAGAAGAAAAAAAGAAACCTATTATTAAAGTTATTGATGGACTTACATATGTTAATGATATACTTATAGTAAATAAAACATATGAATTACCTAGTGATTATGATCCAGGTCAATTATCTGATGAAGCTATTTCCGCTTTTAATACTATGAAGGAAGCAGCTAAAAAAGATAATATATCACTATGGATAGCATCTGGTTATAGATCATATACTACACAAGATGAATTATATAATTATTATTTAAAACATGATACTAAAGATAAGGTAGATACATATTCTGCAAGACCTGGACATTCTGAACATCAAACTGGTTTAGCAATGGATTTAAATATTGTAGATTCATCATTTGAAGGTACTAAAGAAGCTATATGGATAGAAGAAAACTGTTATAAATATGGTTTTATAATTAGGTATCCTAAGGGTAAAGAAAATATAACAGGATATAAATATGAACCATGGCACGTAAGATATTTAGGTAAAGATTTAGCAAAAAAAGTATATGATAGTAATCTTACATTAGAAGAATATTTAGATATTGATTCAAAATATAGCGAATAACCTCAAAATATGATATAATAACTCTCCAAAAGGAGGGTTTTATTATGCAAGTTGAAAAAGATATAGAAGCTGCAAGAGGGTTAATAAAAGGAGATATAGAAAAATATTATAAAATGGGTTATAGAAGAATAAAATTATTTACTAATAGACCATTAAAATTCTTTAAAAAATATAATTTAAATAATAAAGATGTATTATCAAAATATGAAACTGGTGATGAGGTAATTGATTTATTATCTTATGGAGCAAATGTAACATGTTATAGTTCAAATAGATTGGATGAATATTTTTTATATTTAAAACTTGCATTCTTATCACAAAATTATAATGATTTTTTTACATTTTATTTTAATAAATATAAAAATAGTTTTAATGCATTTACAAAAGAAGGTTATTTAAAGGTAAGAGATAATTTAGATGAAAAAACTAGATATTTTTTTGATGAAATTTTTAAACTAAATATACCAAACATATTAAAAACAAGATTATTTACTGATACAACTTTATCTTATGATATATTAAAAGAGCATTATATTAGGTATTTTATTAATAGTAGGTATTATGAAGCAAGAAATAATTTAGAAACAAAAAAAGTAGAATTTATTCTTGCAACTGATGGTAAGATACCATCAAAATTAGATGGGAAATTATTTAATTTTATTAATTTATCTTACAATATGGATAAAGAAAAATTAGAATATATAAAATCTAAAATACAAAGTTATTTTGTACCTATGTTAGCAGAATATGGAAAAATTCAATGTTTTGTTTTAGATAATGATATTGATATAGATGGTTATAAAAAAATTGAAGTAAATGGTATTCAGCCTTCTTTAAATATGGGTGAAGAACGTAAAACATATTATGCATATGTGTATAAAAATGTATAATTTATTGACAACAATTTATTATAAGTAATAAAATAATATTGTCTAAAGGAGTGATAAAATGGGGAAAGTATATATATTTGGACATCAAAATCCAGATACAGATTCGGTAACTGCGTCAATTAGTCTTTCTTACTTAAAAAATAAATTAGGTATGAATACAGAACCAAGAATTTTAGGACATATAAATAAAGAAACAAAGTATGCTCTTAGTTATTTTAATGTTAAAGAGCCTAAGTATTTAAATGATGTTAAATTACAATTAAAAGATGTAGAATATTTAAAAGGTATATATATAAATAAAAATAGTTCTATATATGATGTGTATGAATATTTAAATAATAAAGGTATAACAGGGGTACCTATAGTAGATGATGATAATAAGTATATTGGTATTATTACTGTTAAGGATATAGCAAAAGAATTAATAAAAGGGGATATTCATTTTTTAGATGCTAATTACGATAATATATTAAATGTAATAAATGGTGAAGAAATACTTAAATTTGATGATAATATAAAAGGTAATGTACTTGTTGCGTCATATAGAAGTACAACATTTTTAAATAATATTAATTTAAATAAGGATAATATCTTAATAGTAGGAGATAGGCATAGTATTATTGAAGATGCTGTAATTAAAGGAATAAAATTAATTATAATTACAGGAAATGGTGAGATAAAGGATAAACATTTAGAAATAGCAAAACAAAATAGAGTTAATATTATTAGAACAGAAAATGATTCCTTCTATACATCAAAATCTATTGGTTTATCAAATTCAATAAGTTTATTAATTAGAAATGATGATTCAAAAATATTTAGAGAAAATGATTATTATGATGACTTTGTTAATATAACTAAAAAATTAAAACATAATAACTATCCTATTCTTGATAATCACAATAAATGTTTAGGATTAATAAGAATAACTGAAATAGTAAAAAATAATAACAAAGAAGTTATATTAGTAGATCATCAAGAAATAGATCAAAGTGTAACTGGTTTAGAAGAAGCAAATATATTAGAAATAGTAGATCATCATAAAATAGGAAATATAAATACTAATACTCCTATTAATTTTAGAAATATGGCAGTAGGTAGTACAAATACAATTATATATTTTATGTATGATGAAAGTAATATTAAAATACCTAAAGATATAGCTGGAATTATGCTTTCTGGAATACTTTCTGATACATTATGTTTAAAAAGCCCAACAACAACTTCCTTAGATAAAAAGGTAGTAGAAAGTTTATCAAAAATTATAGGTATAGATTATGAAAAATATGCTATTAATATGTTTAGAGCAGGTACATCAATTGAAGGTTTAAGCGTAGAAGAAGTAATTAAAAATGATTTTAAATCATTTCCAGTTGGGGATGAAAAAATATCAATAGGTCAAGTATTTACTTTAGATGTTGATAAAATATTTAACAAAATTGATGATTACATAAAAAAATTAGAAGAAATAAATACTAGAGAAGGATACAAGTTTACTATTATTTGTATAACAGATATACTTAAAAATGGTTCATATATTCTTTATACTAAATATGCAAAAAAAATACTAGAAAATATATATAATATAGATGATATAAATCAAGGATACTATATTGATGGGTTAGTATCTAGAAAAAAACAAATATTACCATTAGTAATATCTGAATTAAATTAAAAAAATATTGACAAAAATAATAATAAAAATGTATACTTAAATAAAAAATAGGATAGTGATAAAATGAATAAAAAAGGATTTGCATCATCAGTAATAATATATACAATATTTGCAATATTTTTAGTAGCAATAAGTATAATGTTATTTACAGTAAATAATAGTGTTGCGTTAAACAAAGCATTAAATGAAGGTACATTAAACAATATATCATATGGATCAGATTCAGTAAGTGATTTAGAAGAAAGAATTGCAGCATTAGAAAGTACTATAGTGGATAAAATATATCCAGTTGGAAGTATATATATAAGTGCTGAAGATGATACAGTCGAAAAAGTAAAAGAAAGATTTGGAGGAGAATGGGAAGCATATTCAAAAGGTACAACACTTGTAGGAAGTGGAACATATACTGATAGTAATGGTAATGTAGCAACATATACTGTAAATGGAAAACAAGAAGGTAGTAACTTGGTAAAATTAACAACAGAAAACTTACCAAGTCATAGTCATAGTATAAGTCATACTCATACATATAGTGGAACAACAGCTGGTTCTGGTAGTCATACACATTCATTTTCTAATGGAGGTAATGCTATTGTAGTAGGATCTAATGTTAATCATACTACTTATGCTGATGGATTTGCATCATTTACAAATGGTGGCTGGTGGAATCAGACTAACAAAGCATCTTCTGCTATAGCTTCTGTTGCTAATCATACACATACGTATAGCGGAACAACAAAACAAGCAAGCACTACAACAAGTGGACTTACAGGGTCAGGGACAGCATTTAATGCACATGATCCATATATAACAGTTTATATGTATAAAAGGGTAAAATAATACCTTTTTTATTTACAAATAAAATGTAAAATCCTTGTTTTAAAAGGATTTTTTATGTTATAATACAAAATAGTGGATAGTAGAGGAGAAGTAGTTATGGCA
>CANQAQ010000004.1 GCA_947589275.1 uncultured Bacilli bacterium
ATCAGATTTTGAATTATTACTTAATTCTTCATCAGATTTTAAATTATTACTAATAATTATTTGATTAGAACATTCATTATAAGTATTTTTGATATTATCTTCCATTACTTTACTATCTACATCTATAATTTCATCATTAATAACTATATCATCAATTTCTACAGTTTCTGGAACTATATCTTTTTTGCAAATAGAAGCTTTAGAATATCTTTCTTTTTCTTGTAAATCTGCTTTTTTTACTGCACTTGCAATTTCTTTTTGTCTTTTGTAATTTTCTAAACTTTCTTCAACACTAATTTGATTCTTTTTTTCTATAACATTATCTAATAGTTTATTAGCATTATCTGATATATTCCAAAAAAACTTTCTTATACCTAGGAAAGGTTTTTTACCCTTTTTAGAAATTGAATATGCATCCATAGTTTTTATTGGATGTTTTATTGAATGGCCAATTTTGGCAATTTTTTGTAAAAATTTATTCATAAAAATTTCCCCCTCTTTTTAAATGACGGCTGTTATAATATCATATATTGTTTTTTTTGTCAAATTATTGCAATAATAAAGAAAAAATAGTATAATTATAGACGTTAATCTTTATTTAACTTTATTATTTTAGAAAGGAGATATTAATGAAATTATTTGAGAATAATGTAGATACTAAGGTCTTTGCATTAGGTGGTCTTGGGGAAGTTGGAAAAAACATGTATTGTATTATGCATGGAAATGAATTAATTATTATTGATAGCGGTGTATTATTCCCTGAAGAAACTTTACTTGGAATTGATTATGTTATTCCTGATTTTAATTTTCTTAAAAAAAATGAAAATAAAATAAGAGGATTATTCATAACACATGGACATGAAGATCATATTGGTAGTATTAATTTCTTACTTCAAAGTGTAAATATACCTACCATATATGCACCTAATCAAGCTGCTAACCTTATTAAAAAGAAACTAGCAGATAGAAATATGAGATATGACAATATAGTTATATATAATGAAAATAGTAAATTTAAGTTTAAAAATTTAGAAGTAGAATTTATTTCTACAACTCATTCAATACCAGATAGTTATAGCATTGTTATTAATACACCAAATGGTACTATAGTTGAAACAGGTGACTTTAAATTTGATTTTACACCAATAGGTCCGATGGCAAATTTACATAAAATGGCCAAAGTTGGTGAAAAAGGTGTAACACTATTACTAAGTGAAAGTACTAATGCTTTAAATCCTGGAATTTCACTAAGTGAATCTAGAGTTGATGCTACTTTAAGTGATTTATTTCAAAGACAAACTGGTAGAATTATAGTTGCAACTTTTGCATCAAATGTATATAGATTAAAACATATTATTGAAACATGTAAAAGAAATAATAGAAAAGTAGCCTTATTTGGTAGAAGTATGGAAACTCAAATTGAGATAGCTATTACATCTGGTTATATAAAAGATACAAATATATTTATAACACCAGAAGAAGCTAATAAAGCAAAACCTGAAGAAGTATGTTTATTATGTACTGGATCACAAGGAGAACCACTTGCAGCACTATCTAGAATAGCTAATGGAACTGATAGAAAAATAAAATTATTACCTACAGATACTGTAATATTTTCATCATCACCTATACCAGGTAATGCTGGTGCAGTAGCTAATACATTAAATAAACTTGCCCTTCAGGGAGTTAAAACATATACAAATACTTCCTTAAATGAAATTCATTCATCTGGTCATGCAAATCAAGAAGAACTAAAGTTAATGCTTAGATTAATTAAACCAAAATATTTAATGCCAATTCATGGTGAATATAGAATGCTAAAAGCACATGCAGATTTAGCAATAGCATGCGATATACCAAAAGAAAATATATTTATTATGCAAAATGGAGATGTATTATCTATTTTAAATAATAAAGTAAAAAGAGATAAGAGTTTTCCTTGTTATGATATTTATGTAGATGGTAACAGAATTGGTGATATTGGTAATGTTGTTATTAAAGATAGAAAAATTATGGCAAATGATGGAATACTTGTAGTAATATGTAATATTATTCAAGAAAAAAGATTATTACTTGGAAGAGTTAATATTACAACTAGAGGTTTTGTGTTAGTAAATGAAAATGAAGAATTACTTAAAGAAATAGAAAATAAAGCATTTGATGTAATTGTTAAAGAACTAAAGAATAAGAAATTTAATTATACTGATTTAAAGAATCAAATAATAAATGAACTTGCTCCATTTTTACTAGAAAAAACAGGAAGAAAACCTATAGTACTTCCTGTAATAATGGATATAAAAAATACCTTATAACAAGGTATTTTTTTATTCTTTAATTTCTTTTTCTTCCTTTTTAATAGGTTTTGGAAGTGCTTCTTTTCTAGATAGATTTAATTTACCCTTTTTATCATATCCAGTTGCTTTTACTATAATTTCATCACCAATTGATACTATATCTGATGGTTTTTCTACTCTTTCATGAGCTAATTGAGAAACATGTACTAGACCTTCACATCCATCCCATAGTTCTACAAAGCAACCAAAATCATGTATATCAACTACTTTTCCAGTATATATTTTTCCTATTTCTACTTCCCTTACAACATTTTCAATCATTGATTTAGTTTTTTCAATAACATCCTTATCAGTATGATATATTACTACTCTACCATCATCTTCCAAATCAACTTTTACAGCATTAATATCATTTACTGTTTTTGCTCCACTAGCTTCAAGTATTATTTTCGTAATCATCTCTCCGCCCCTACCAATAACATCTTTTATCTTATTTGGATTAATCATAAATATTTCTGTTTTAGGAGCATATTTACTTACTTCTTTTCTAGGTTCTGGTATAGTACTTTCTATCAAATCAAGTACTTCCATTCTAGCAATTTTTGCTTGAGATAATGCTTCTTTAAGTATTTGTTTTGTAATACCTTTTATTTTTATATCCATTTGTAGTGCACAAATACCATTTCTTGTACCTGCAACTTTGAAATCCATATCACCTAAATGATCTTCCATACCCTGTATATCTGTTAAAATTGTATAATCATCACCATCAGTAATAAGTCCCATAGCTATACCTGCAACTGGAGCTTTTATTGGTACACCTGCAGTCATTAAGCTCATACATCCAGCACATATTGAGGCTTGTGATGATGAACCATTAGATTCTAAAGTTTCAGAAACTACCCTAATCGTATATGGAAATTCTTCTTCACTAGGTATTACTTGTGCTAATGCTCTTTCACCTAATGCACCATGCCCTATTTCACGTCTACCAGGTGCACCGTATCTACCTGTTTCACCAACACAAAATTGTGGGAAATTATAATGTAACATAAATCTTTTTTCTTCTTCTAACTCAAGTCCATCAAGAATTTGATGTTCACCAAGAGCACCTAAAGTAGTAACACTAAGAGATTGAGTTTCACCTCTTGTAAATAATGCAGATCCATGTGTTCTAGGAAGTAAATCAATACTAGCTGAAAGAGGTCTTATTTGTGTCATACTTCTTCCATCAGCACGAATATGCTCTTTAACTACTATTTTTCTAAATACATCATATTCAACTTTTTCAAGTGCAAGTTTTACTGCAGTAATTAATTTAGTAAACTCTTCTTCATCCATATTATTTTTATTTTCTTCGGTATACTTTTCTACTATTTCTTCTTTTATCTTATCAATTGTTTCATATTTTTCTAGTTTATCTTTTATTCTTAAAGCTTTATCTAATTTTTCCATAGATAAATTTTTAACATTATTAAACAATTCATCAGGTATTTCAAGAACTTCATACTCCATTTTTTCTTCACCAATATCAGCTATTATCTCTTCTTGAAATTTTACTAATTCCTTTATGGCATCATGACCAAACATAAGTGCTTCAAGCATATCTTCTTCAGATACTTGTTTTGCACCTGCTTCTACCATATTAATTGCTTCTTTAGTTCCAGCAACAGTTAAATCTATATCACTAATTTCTAATTGCTCAGCAGTAGGATTTATAACAAATTCACCATTAATTCTACCTACTTTAACTCCAGCTATTGGTCCATCAAATGGAATTTTGCTTATAGATGTTGCAAGTGAAGATCCAAACATTGCAGCCATTTCTGGTGAATTATCCTGATCAACAGATAAGATAGTATTAACTATTTGAACCTCATTCCTAAAATTTTCAGGAAATAATGGTCTCATAGGTCTATCTATCATTCTAGCTGCTAAAGTAGCATTATCACTTGGTCTACTTTCTCTTTTTATGAAACCACCTGGAATTTTACCAACAGAATATAATTTTTCTTGATATAAAACCATCAATGGGAAAAAGTCTGATAAAACATTTGCATTATCAGATACTACTACTGTTGATAAAATAACAGTATCACCATATCTAATAAGAACAGACCCATCTGCTTGCTTAGCTAATTCTCCATGTTCAACTACTAACTTTCTTCCTCTAAAATCTAATTCATATACTTTCTTTCCCATAAAACTCTCCTTTAACTAAATCTAATTGTAACACAATTTAGACAAAATAAAAAGCACTGTATGTGCTTTTATACTATTTTCTTAATCCTAATTTTTTAATTAATACTCTATATCTGTTAATATCTGTTTTCTTCAAATATTCAAGAAGGTTACGACGTCTACCAACTTTCATAAGTAATCCTTTTTTTGAATGGAAATCATGAATATTAACTTTTAAATGATTTGTTAATTTCTGTATTTCTTTTGTAAGAATAGCTATTTGTACTTCTGGTGATCCTGTATCATTCTCATGTGTAGCATATTCTTTTATAATACTTTCTTTTTCAGATTTTAATAATGCCATTTTTATTTCCTCCTTATTTATATTTGCCTTTAACGTAGTATATGGTCGGAAATTCCATATACCAAGAAAAAGGTACAACAATAATATACATTAATTATTAAAATTAATCAAGTATTATTTTAAATTTATATATTTTAATTAACAAAAACTTTTTTTGCTCTAACTATTTTATTATTATCTTTATCAATAACATAAATCGCAACTAGTTCATTTTTATAAATAAATCCAAACTTATTATAATCATATATATTTTCTAATTTCATACCATTTTTAACTTTTATAAATAAACTTTCATCTATTTCAATTAATGGTAAATCTACTGCATCTTTCATTTTTATAATGTTAAAATTGTCATTTAAATCTTCTATTTTTATTGCATCTTCAATTTTAAATTTACCTTGTCTTATTCTAATTAAATCTGACATAGTACCAATTTGATTTAATTTAGTGCATATATCCCTTATCAAACTTCTAATATAAGTTCCTTTACTAACAACACATCTAAATTTAAATTTAATAGTATCTTCTAAATATATAATATCGTCTAATAACTCAATTTCTTTTATATAAACTTCCTTAATAGGTAATATAATACTTTCGTTATTTCGTGCATATTCATATAGCTTTTTTCCATTAACCTTAATAGCGCTATAAATTGGAACTTCCATTTGATATTTTCCTTTAAATAAATTAAGTACCTTTACAATAGAATTTCTTTCAATATTTTTAGGTTTTTCTCTTTTTAAAACATTACCTGTAATATCTAATGTATCAGTCATTATACCAATAGTCACTTCTGCAATATATTCCTTATCTAAAGCTAATATATCTTCTACTATTTTTAATCCTTTATTAACTGCTAAAACAAGTACTCCACTAGCAATTGGATCAAGGGTACCAGTATGACCTATTTTCTTAGTACCTAATTTTTTGCATGCTATATTAACAACATCCCTACTTGTCATATTTTTTTCTTTATTTATTATTATAATTCCATCCATATTTATCACCTACTTAATAAAAAAATAGATATTATTTCAATCTATTTTGCTTTTACAGATGACATATAATTATTTACTTTTGTAGCCCATGCTGTACTTTCTGCATACTTTTTATTCATAGTTTCAGGTGTTGTAAGTCCATATGCATAATAGTTGTTAGCAAGATTATCAATAAAACCTCTTATACCATCATCTAATGTTGGATATGATCTATACCCACCACTACAATTTGGACTTCCTTTTTGACCACCTACATTATTACAACTTCTAACTAAATTGCTACATGTCCATTTACAACCTGTTTCTAAAAGCATTATACTTACAGCAAGATAAGGATCAACACCTTTTTCTAATGAATAAGATGCAAAAAGATAACCTTTACCTTGAACAGTTGAATTAAGTGATCTATCTAATTTTTGTGATAATTCATTCATTGTAAGTCCATCATAAACAATTACTTTTTTATTAATATTATCATCTTTACCATATTCATTTATATTATCTACTATCTTTGACTCTTGCTGTATATTAGCACCATAAATTTGGTTTAAAATTATTTTAATATCATCTTTACTAACACTAGATAAAATGCTAGAAAAAGCGACTAAACTTATAATAGAGCAAAGAAATACTACTATAACTTTCTCATTAATTAACCGATATATTTTCACAATTTCACCTCATTTATAATAAGCGAAAACGTACTAATAATATCATATTTTAATGTATTAGTCAAATTAACTTTTTATTTTTACCATAACCATAAGAATCCCAATTACTATTGTAATAACAATAATAGATATTATTATTATATTTGAAAATCCCGTATTATTTATAGGTTTTATATTATATGAACTTATTTTTATATCTTTTTCTTTTAGTTTATCTTTTACTTTTTGTTCTATATATTTATATTCATCTGAGATTGTTTCAAGTTCAAGTGTAGTTTCAAATAAAATTGGATTTTCATAATTAAATTCTATGCATAAATCTAAAATATTATCTATAAGAAGATCATAATCTTTTTCTATTTTTGAAAATTTTATACATTTTATATTATTATTTGTAATCTTAAACCATTTTTCTAAGGACAAGTCTTTCTCATTTTTTAAAGCAGAATCAACATTTAAACAAAGGCCAACATAATTACTTGCTTCTTCTTCAGTAAAACCAAAATCCTTTACTAATAATCTTCTTGCATAAACTATAATATCTGATACTTGATTTATATTATAACCAAAAGTTTTTTGATCAGTACATGCAGTATTTTCAACAGCTATTATTATTCTATTAGAAGCAAGTGTAGCTATTCCAGTTACTATATTTAAAAAATATTTTTTTTGCTCATCTACAGTTGACCATTCAAACAAATCTAATAATAAATTAGATGCATCTATTGTTATCATTTTAATATTATTTGAAACTAATTTTTTTACTTTTGAATCAAGATTTTTAATATTACTTAAATTAGGATTAATAGGTGGTACATGAAAAATAATATTACCCCTATATGCCTTTAATATATTAGATATATCAAAATCTTTACCATCAGATCTCATTTGAAGTTCTGTATTATAAGATTGAAGTTTTGTTGAGGTTTTACATCTTTCTAGTTGATTTCCTTGTATTAAATAACCAGCTTTATATGAAATACCAATTTGATTAATTAAATCCATTTACCTCAACTCCTATTACTACCATTAATTATATTATACAGTATGTTTTATATTTTTTAAAGTAAAAAGTAAAAAATATAAGAAATTTTTCTTATATTTTAATTAATCATTTTTATGTATCTGTTTTATAATTTTCTCGATGTTATTACCATAATCTATAGAATCATCATATTTAAAATTAAGTTCTGGAATTTTTCTCATTTCTAGTTTTCTTTTTATAAGTTCTGATCTAATAAAATTAGATGCTCCATTTAAATCATCTATACATTTGTCTTTTTTAGTATTATCTAGTACTGTACAATATACTTTTGCATAAGACAAATCACTTGATAAATCTATATGAGTGATTGTTACAAATTTAATATCTTCATCTTTAATTTCAGTCATTAATATCTCACTTATTTCCTTAACTAGAAGATTTGCAAGTCTTTCTGTTTTTATACTCATAATAACACCTCTTAAATTTATCTTTGTATTTCTACCATTTCATAAGCTTGAATAATATCATTTTCTTTTATATCATTGAAATTTTGTAATGTTATACCACACTCAAATCCCTTTTTTATTTCCTTTGCTTGATCTTTTTCTTTTTGAAGAGAATTAATTAAACCATCATAAATAACAACTCCATCACGAATTAATCTTGCTTTAGCACTTGATTTTATAACTCCATCAATTACCATAGATCCAGCGATTGAACCAACTTTTGAAAATTTAAATAACTTTCTAACCTCTGCTTCTCCTAATATTTTTTCTTCATATTCAGGCTCTAACATACCTTTCATAGCAGCTTCCATTTCTTCTACAACTTTATATATTATATTATGAAGTCTTATATCAACATTATATTGCTTTGCATAATCCATTGTTTTAGCATTTGGTCTTACATTAAATCCAATTATTATTGCATCTGATGCATTTGCTAAAACTATATCACTTTCAGTTATCGTTCCAACACCACTTCTAATTACTTTTATTCTTACATCTTCTACTTCTATCTTAGATAAGGCATTTTTAACAGCTTCTTCAGTTCCTTTAACATCTGTTTTAAGGACAACATTAATTTCTTTTATACCTGATTGTATTTTATTAAATAAATCATCTAATGTTACCTTGCTAGTAACTTTAGTATTTTCTAATTTAGATTGTTCTTTTCTATTATCTGCAACTGTTTTAGCTTCCTTTTCTGTTTCAAATGCCATAAATCTATCTCCTGATGATGGAACATCATTTAAACCAGTTATCTCAACCGGTGTTGATGGAAGTGCAGAAACTACTTCATTACCTAAATCATCTCTTAAAGTTCTAACTTTACCATATGTCGTACCAACAACTATAGGATCACCTAATCTAAGGGTTCCATTTTGAACAAGTAATGTTACCGTTGACCCAACATTTTTATCTAATTTAGATTCTATTACAGTACCCATTGCATATCTATTTGGATTAGCTTTTAATTCTTCCATCTCAGATATTAATTGAATACTTTCAAGAAGTTTATCAATACCTTCACCTGTTAAAGCAGAAATCTTATTATATATTACATTTCCACCCCATTCTTCAGGCATTAAATCATGCGCTGCCATCTCATTCATAACTTTCTCTGGATTTGCTCCTGGTTTATCTATTTTATTTATTGCAACTATTATTGGAACACCAGCTGCTTTAGCATGATCAATTGCTTCTTCAGTTTGTGGCATTACACCATCATCTGCAGCAACTATTATTATAACTATATCAGTTACTGCTGCTCCTCTTGCTCTCATTTCTGTAAAAGCTTCATGACCTGGTGTATCTATAAATGTTATTTTTTTACCATTTTTTTCTATCTGATACGCACCGATGTGTTGTGTTATGCCGCCAAATTCACCATTAACTACATGACTATTACGAATATAGTCTAAAAGACTTGTTTTCCCATGATCTACATGACCCATAATAGTTACAACTGGAGGTCTAGATACCAAATCTTTTGGATCATCATTTATCTCAAATTTTTCAAAATTATTCTTATCTTGTGATTCGTAACTTTTTATCTTTTTATTATAATCTATAACAATCATTTCAACAACATCATAGGTAAGACTATCATTCAAACTTGCCATTACACCTAAATTCATTAGTTTTTTTATTATTTCTGTTGGATTAACATTTAATTCTTTTGCAAGCATACTAACAGTCATATTTTCTTTATACAAAATAATATCTTCAGTATTAGATGCTTCATTTTGAGTTAATTTTTCCTTATTTTTATACATTTCTTTCTTTTTAGCACTTATATCTTCTTTTGATGATTCACTTTTCTTTTTCATCTTCTGCTTTTTAATTGTATCATCAAATTTTATATGTGAAGCACTTGCAAGTTCTATAGCCTTATCTTCTAACTCTTCATCTAAATCATAATCTTTATCTATTGTTTCTTCTTCAATGTACTTTGTTTCATCTTCATCATTGTTATTCATTGTAAGAACATTATCTAAATCAATTACTTCATCTTCTGATAATATATCATCTTCAGTTTCAACATTAAATCCTAATTCTTTTGCTTTACTTAAGACTACTTTTACATCAACATTTATGTCTAATGCATATTCTTTAACACTCATCTCCATCAGTAATCACCTCTTTCTTAGTTTTTACTATTAATTATATTATTAAGTTCATCATATATTTCATCTGGAACTGGTATTTGCAAATGCTTATCTAATATTTTTCTTTCTTTTGCAATTTTAATAACATCTATATCTCTTTTAACATATGCACCTCTACCATTTAATTTTCCAGTCAAATCAACAAATACTTCATTATTATTATTTTTTACTACTCTAATAAGTTCTTTTTTTTCTAACTTTTCTTTTGTAACTACACATGTTCTAAGTGGTATTTTTCTTTTCTTCATAAGTCCTCCTTATGCTTCA
The DNA here is from genome assembly GCA_947589275.1 of uncultured Bacilli bacterium. Taxonomy (GTDB): domain Bacteria; phylum Bacillota_I; class Bacilli_A; order RF39; family UBA660; genus CAG-433. The sequence goes on from CANQAQ010000004.1 coordinate 10,435, forward strand.
TAATACTTATATATATTTATTCCTTCTTCTTGTACTTGACTATGAGTTTTTACATCTATTTTGCATTTAGTAAGTCTAGATGCAAGTTTTACATTTTGACCTTTCTTTCCAATTGCTAAAGACAAATTATCACCATCTGCTACCGCAAGAGCTTTATTTTCCTTTGGATCTAATATGTATACTTCTACTTCTTTAGCTGGACTTAATGCATTTTTAATAAATTCTTTCAAATCTTTATTATATTCTACTACATCTATTTTCTCACCATTAAGTTCATTTGATATACTATTTATTCTAACTCCTTTTTCACCAATACATGCTCCTACAGCATCTACTTTTTCATTTTCAGAATAAACTGCAATCTTACTTCTACTACCTGCTTCTCTAGCAATACTATATAATATTACTATTCCTTCATTTAATTCAGGTATTTCATTTTCAAGTAATCTTTTAACAAAACCATAGTGACTTCTAGATAATAATATAATTGGTCCACCTTTTTGACCTAGTTGTATTTTTGTAACATAAACCTTTATTGGTGACCCCATAACAAGATTTTCACCAGGTATTATTTCTGTTTTTGGAAGTATACCATGAGCTCTTCCTAAATCAACATAATAATTTTGTTTATCTTCTCTAGAAAGAGTTCCAATTAAAAGTTCTCCTTCTTTTCCCTCAAACTCATTCATTATACTTTCTCTTTCTGCTTCTCTAACCTTTTGAATAAATACTTGCTTACATGTTGATGTTGCAACTCTTCCAAAATCTTTTGGAGTTACTTCTTCTTCAATAACATCTCCTACTTTATAATTTTCAGAATCATCCAATTCTTCAAGTAATACTTGAGCATCTTCATCTTCATCCATATTAATTTCATCAACAACAACTTTATATGCTACTACTTTATAATCTCCTGTTTTTCTATCAACTATTGATTTTACATTACCTTTACCATAATTTTTTTTATATGCTGCTGAAAGACCAGCTTCTATATATTCAAATATTTCATCCTCAGTTATTCCTTTATCTTGAGCTAACTGTTTTACTGCTTTTATTAATTCTGCTCCATTCATTTTATTCTCCTCCTTTTGAACATACATCAAGTACGTAACTATCTTCTATTAAATTTTCTTTATCCAATATTGGATTTATAATATTTGTTGCAATAACACAAGTTTCTATATCTACATAAGGCATTTTGTCAATTACAATTACGAGATTTTTTACACCATTTTCATTTTCCATATAAACATCAACAACAGATATATTTTCTTCTTGTAAAGGATTTTCTATTAATTTTTTAATTTTATCAAGCATATATACCTCCATAATACAACTTAAAGAGTGAGGTTTTGCCTCACTCCTTGATGTCAACGTTATTATAACATAAATTTGTAAATTTGTAAGCAATTATTTTATTTTTCTGATATAATTATAAAGAAAGTAGGAATGAAATGAAAAATATAACTAAATATATTCTAATTTTTTTATCTTATTTTATATTTGATATTGTTTTAGCTACTATCCAAATTTTAATAATAGGTATATTTAAAAACTTTAATATAAATCTTCAATCTAATATATTGTTTAGAAATTTATATTTAATTATTGGTAGTTTAATATATTTAATATTTATGATAATTATGTATAAGGATGATATAAAAAATGATATTAAAGAAATAAAAAATAACTGGATAACTTTACTACTAAAATATATTCCTATATATTTAATTGGAATTTTGTTTATGAGCTTAAGTAATATTTTAGTTCAAAATATTACAAATATGGAAATATCTGATAATGAACAAACAGTTAGAATGGCAATAAAAATACTTCCTTTATATATGAGTTTTTCTGTTGTTATATTTGCACCAATTGTAGAAGAGTTAATATTTAGAAAAACTATTAGAAATATAGTAAAAAATGATTATATATATTTAATAATTAGCGGTATAGTATTTGGTCTTATTCATATATCTGGTAAAGTTGATTTTAATGGTATATTAATGTCAATACCATATATGATTATGGGGTTTGATTTTTCATATATATATTATAAAAGTAAAAATATATTTACAACAATTTTTATTCATTCTATTCATAATACTATATTACTTATACTTCAGTTTATAGGAGGATAACATGAAAGATAATATTAAAATAATATATGACGATAATACTAATGATAATAGTGACGATGAAAATATAAATACTACAAAAAAAGGGGGTATTTTTAGAAAAATATTTTTTATCAGTTTACTAATTATTATACTTATAATAATATACTCAAGATATATTGGAACATCTGGATTAATAGTTAAAGAATATAATATAAAAAATAAAGATATTAAAGAATCTTTTAATGGATTTAAAATAGCTCATTTTTCAGATGTTCACTATGGAAGAACTACAAATTTAGATAGTATTAAAACATTGATTAAAGAGATTAATTTAACAAAGCCAGATATAATAGTATTTACTGGAGATCTTATAGATAAAGGTACTAAAATATCTGATAGTGAAATTCAAAATATAAAAAATGAACTTATGAAGTTAGATAGTAAATATGGAAAATATTATATTAGTGGAGAACATGATATTAAATTTGATAGTTATAATGAAATTTTTCAGTATGCTGGTTTTATGAATTTAGATAATAAATATGACATAATTTATAATGAAAATAATGATTCTATTTTATTAACTGGTACTAAATATAATGAAGATCCAAAATATTTAGAAGACTTATTTAAACAAGAATTACCAACATATAAAATTAATATAATGCATATGGGTGATAAATATGAAGAAATTAAAAAATATAATTATAATTTAATACTTGCTGGTCACTCACATAATGGGCAGATATGTATACCATTTTATGGTGCTATATATAAAAAAGATGGTTCAAAAAACTATTATAAGCCACATTACAAAATAGATAATACAGATATATATATTTCAAGTGGAATAGGAACATCAGATTTTAGTTTTAGATTATTTAATAGGCCATCATTTAATTTATATAGAATAAATTAAAATAGTAGTTAAATACTATTATTTTTTAATGGTAGACTAATAACGACCTTAGTCCATTTTCCAAATTCAGTATAATAATTTATACTACCATTATGCTTATCAATAACCTCTTTACTATAACAAACACCAAGCCCAGTTCCATCTTGTTTAGTAGTATAAAATGGTTCATATATTGATTTTAAAGTCTGACTATCAATACCAACTCCATTATCTTCTAATATAATATTTATTTGATGATTATTAACAACATAATCAACTCCAATAAAACCATTTTTTTCATTTTTTTCTTTTATAGCATCCATGGAATTTTTTAATAAATTTATAAATACCTGTTTTAATCTTTTATAATCTCCTTCAATATATATTTCATCTTCTATTTGCTTATATTTAATATAGATACCATTTGCTTCTATATAACTTTTAAAATCACTATATAAATCATCTAAAAGCATACCTACATCTATTTCCTCAGAATTTATTTCAATCTTAGAAAAATTTAAAAAATCTTTTAAAAGTTCAAGTGTATGATCAATTTCTTCTTTTAATATATTAATATACATAATACTTTTTCCTTCATCACCTGGATCAAACATATCTAGATATCCTTTACATACTGCTATTGGATTTTTTATTTCATGTGTAATTTTAAATATAGAATCATTAATTTGTTTTTCTTTTTTTAATCTTTTTATATTTGTTGTCATATCCATCATAGATTCACCAACATTAAATATATATAATGTAAATAAGGATAAAACCATAAATATTAATATACCAAATAAATTTATATTACCTGTATAAAAAGTAGATGAAATCATTTTAATTATTGTAAATAATATAACTACCATGATCATCTTTAATTTACTCCTAGGAATTATAGATAATAAATAATATAAGGTATATTCAATAAACAAGAACCATAGATTAAATTTAAATAAATAGTAACTAGAAAATATTATTGGTATATATAATAACAAAATAGTACCCCTTTTTTGTTTTATTATTGATATTAAAAGAGGAATATTAATCAATATAAACATCTCATAATTATCTATATTTTTACCATATTTTAAAAATAAATATATAGATGTAAATAGTGCTAAATCTAAATATCCATTCTTTATCTTTTCATTTTTTTGGTTAGGATTACCAAGATATATAATATAACATGTTAATGGAACTAAAATTAATATAACATTTAAAATAATAGTATCAAACATATTAAAATCTCCTTTTTATAATTCTACATAATATGACAAGAGAATTTTGTCGAAAAAAAGAAAAAAAGCGATATATTTATCGCTTTAAATCATCTATATATTTTAACAAAGGTTTAGCATTTGGTCCTAATATTATTTTTAACTGATTATCTATTTCAACAATACCCTTTGCTCCTAACTTTTGTATTGCTTCTTTATTAACTATACTAACATCTTTCAAAGAAACTTTAAACCTAGACATATTTACTTCCATAGAAATAATATTATCTTTACCACCTAAATAATCAACAAGTTTATTAGCTTCAATATGAAAATCCTTCTTATTAGCTTTTAATACTATAATTACTATAAATAATAAAACTAAAAGAATTATAATATACTGATAATTAATATTCATTTTTATCACCTACTACAATTATACTATATTTTATTAAAAAAACAAGCAAATACCTACACTTTTGAAGAATCAATGAATATCTTATAATAGAAAATATAATAAAGGGGTGGAATACATTATGTGTAAAAATAATTGTAATTGCATTAGTGATATTTTAAAAGTAATCTATTTATTGCAAAAAAATGCTGACAGAGAAGAAGATTGTATAGAAAGTTGCGACAAACCTAGCTTAGGTCAATTTTCATGTCTTTACTACAACACAAGACCAGTAATGTTATATACTTGTATGAGTAATGGCGTTACTCCATGGAGTGCACCTACTCAAAGAGTTGCTGATCCTACTGCTACATCATCAGTATTTAGAGTAGAGAAAATAGATAACTGCTGCTGTACATTTAGAGTTTTAATTGCAAATGAAGATGGTACTTATACTTCTACTGAATCATTCTTTACAATGAACTTAGAATGCATATGTAGTATTAGATGTTTAGGTGATACATTTATAGAAAATGTGTAATTAAAGAAAATCTATTTTAGTTATCTTTCTTACATCTATAAGTTCATCATCTATTGTTATAAGACTATTATTGGTTCTTCCGATAATAGTTTTTTCTATTGTTTCACCATTATCTAAAGTAATTGATACATCTGCTTTATATACATAATTAGGAGATGAAAATATATCTTTTATTTTTCTATTTACACTCTTATCATCATTATTATCTTCTACAACATTTTGTGTATTTTCTTGAATTGAACCTAAAACAACTTGTTTTTGATTTTTAGAATTTGTTTTAACTTTACCCTTATATAAACCAGGTAAAACTTTTTTCAAATAAATCACATCCTTTTTATAAATTTTATGCATTTAATGACAAATATTTACCAAATATTTGCCTATAATAAAAATGGTGATTTATATGAATAATATAAAATTTAAATCTAATATAAAAATCTTAATACCACTACTTTTATTTACTATTATTAGTATAGTTACTATATATAGTTCACAAAGTTTACTTTCTTCTATATTTAATAATTTGTTTATAAAGCAAATACTATGGTACCTAATTGGATATATATGTATATTATACTTTAGTAAAACAAAAAATAATTTTATTTATGAAAAACCATATATACTATACTCAATTGGTATAATATCACTCATATTAGTATTATTTTTTGGAACGGAATCAAATGGTGCAAGATGTTGGTTTACAGTACCTGGTATTGGTTCAATACAACCAAGTGAATTTATGAAAATATTTATAATATTAGTACTTGCAAAAGAACTAAGTAATTATAAAGATTCTAATTACGAAAGAAACTTTAAAACTGAATTGAAAATTATTCTTAAATGCATAATTATAACATTAATACCATCAATATTAACTTTTTTAGAACCTGATACAGGTATAGTTTTTATATATATTGCTATTACAATGGTTATGTTATTTATATTTGGAATTAGATATAGATGGTTTATAACTCTATTTATAATTATGTCAATATTAATAGGTTCATTTTTAATATTATTCTTTTTTCATCAAGATACATTTATAAATATATTTGGAACTAATTTCTTTTACAGAATGGATAGACTTTTAGATTGGTCAAATGGAACTGGAATGCAGCTTACAAATGCACTTGCTGCAATAGGCAGTGCTGGACTTTTTGGATATGGAATTTCAAATACTCCAATATACTTTCCTGAACCACAAACTGACTTTATTTTTTCTGTATTTGCTAGTAACTTTGGATTTTTCGGTAGTATTATATTAATAGGTATAATAGTTTATTTTGATATGCAATTAATAAAAGTTGGAATAAGATCAAAAAAACAATTTAAATATATAATAGCAGGTATTATGTCAATGCTAATATTTCAGCAAATACAAAATATCGGTATGAATATTGGGCTACTTCCAATAACAGGAATTACATTACCATTTATTAGCTATGGTGGGTCTAGTTTACTTAGCTATATGATAATAATTGGAATTATTATCAATATTTCAAATAAAAAAAGTATCTAATTTAAGCATTTTATATTATGTTAAAAATTATGAAAAATTGATTAGATTTTATATAAAATCATGGATTTAATAACTTAAAAACGCATACTAATTATAAATAAACAAGTGTGTTTTTTAAATTGTCAAAATTTAGTATAAATCATTGTATAAAGAACATTTGTTTGCTATAATGTTATTGGATACATTTGAAATATATCAGGTGCTTTCCCTTTCAATTATCATAAGATAAAAGGAAGGTGGTGATATTTATGACAAAAAGAGAATTTTCTCAATTTATTATAATATTACTACTATTCTTAGTCGTAATCATTTTACTTCTAAAATAGCAAAAGCATCTGATTTCAACAATTGTTGATTTCAGATGCAATCCATAAGGGATAACATCTGATTCACCCAATCAAATGTATCCTTTTTTTATTTTATGCAAATTTCTTTGACAAATACATCATAACATAAAAACGCACTTTTATCAAGTACGTTTTCTATTTTTACTCGAGTTTCCCGAGTTTGGTATCAATCTGGTGGAGCTTAGGAGATTCGAACTCCTGACCCTCTGCGTGCAAGGCAGATGCTCTAGCCAGCTGAGCTAAAGCCCCAAGATATTTGCAATTTCAAATTGCAAATAGATTATAACATAATAAAAAACTAAAAGTCAATATTATTCAACTAATTTTTCAACGACTTTGCATAACCTATCAAACTCTTTCTCATCATCAATACTAACTAGCATATCACCTTCATCAGTTGTTTGAACTTCAAAAATATATGAGTTATCAGTGTTATCTAAATCATTAGCAATAGCGTAACTTTTATTATTGTCGTCAAAAGTACCAATTATTTCAACCTTTACTTTTTCTCCATTTGTATCTTCCATTTCAATTATAATTGGTTCATGATCACATCCACAATCATGGTCTTTACAATCATGTGAACAATTAGAATTTTCACCACAAGTACAAGCTTTCTTTATATCTTTTTCTTCCATAATATCCTCCATAAACACTTGTATTATATCATAATTATAATAGTTAGTATACCCTTTTTTTATAATGTATACACTATAAAAGAATAAGAATTTTTAAATTATCTTCTTTTACGAGTATTTCTTTTACCTAATTTCTGATCAATTTTGTTTGGTAAATCATTTATATTATGTAAATTATCAGGTTTTAATAATAAATAAGGTTCTATATCTAGTGCAATACCTAAAGCTTCTATCTTTGTTAAACTTGGTGAAAATTTTCCCCTTTCTAAATCACTTATATATTTTGGTGTCAAATTTGATAATTCAGCTAATTTTTCTTGAGTATAATTTTTATTAAATCTATACCATCTTAAATTAATTGCAAAACATTCTTTTAATACATAATGTGTAACTGTTTCCATAAAATCACCTACTAATACTTTAAGTATACTTTAAAAGAATTGCAATATACACCTAGTAAAAAACGACATTATATACTATAATATTAATAGGTGGTAAACATATGAGTAACAAAGATATTAAAATCGAAGCAGAAAGAATTGCAAAAAAACTTATTGAACTTGGTGAAAGTGATAAAAGTCTTGATAAAGTATTTCATACATTTTTAAGAAAAGAATTCAAAGATATTGATATGGATGTTTTACTTCATGTATCTGAAGAATTAATTAATAATAAATATATAATTGAGAGTGTAAAGCCATTTAAATTAAAAAAGATATAGTAATTACTATATTTTTATTGATTTAAAATTTTATGTATAGCAAAATATGGATAATGTAACTAATGTAGTAAATTAAATAATTTATGATTTTAAGTATTTGAATATCAAAATAAAAGCCTTGAAATACAAGGCTTTATAAACTAAATGGTCGGGAAGACAGGATTTGAACCTGCAACCTCATGGTCCCAAACCATGTGCACTACCAAATTGTGCTACTTCCCGATCTTATATGGTGCGCCCGAAGGGATTCGAACCCCTGACCTTTTGGTTCGTAGCCAAACACTCTATCCAGCTGAGCTACGAGCGCACATGACTAATTACATAAATTAAAAATGGTGGCTCCGGGCAGAATCGAACTGCCGACACAAGGATTTTCAGTCCTCTGCTCTACCGACTGAGCTACAGAGCCAAAATGGCGGTTCCGACGAGGATTGAACTCGCGATCTTCTGCGTGACAGGCAGACGTGTTAACCACTACACCACGGAACCAAATATACCTAAAACGCTATTTAAGTATACTAAATTTTTAATTAGATTGTCAATAGTTAATAAATAAAAGTACTAAAATTTGTCATTTTTTGCTCATTTTATAGGTAAATATAAAAGATAATAACATTAGAATAATCGAAATAAAATATGATAATTCTAACTTCATACCTGGAAAAATAGCAAATACTGATCCTATTACAAAACCTATTATTGCACTATATGTTTTAGCAAAATAATTTGATAATAAATAATTTATTAATTTTATTAAAATTAATAATCCAACAATAACACCAAGTATAAATGGAATAAATTTTATATATTCAAAAATAGTTAATGAAAATGGATTAGAAATCATTTTTAAAATATAATCATATAATCCTAGTACTATCATAAAAAAAGAACTACTTATTCCGGGAATAATTTTTCCAGAAATATAAAGAATACCTGCTATAAAAAGACTCGGAAAAGATATTTGATTAGGGTTCATTTGAAAGAAAATAGTATTTGAGTTTGAAAGAATAACTAAAAATAATGAAATTAAAAAAGTAATGGTTAAAAATTTATAATTTATATTAGATTTATTCTTTTTTAATTCATTTAGTAATGTAGGAACTCCGCCTAATATAAGTCCTATAAATATATAACATAATTGTATTTCATATTTTTTAAATAAATATAGTAATATATTTCCAAAAAATATAATACCTATAAGCATTCCAATTAATAATGGAAATAATTCTTTTATTTTATTTAATATATTTTTAGAATTATCATTTAATAAATAAATAATTTTATCATACACACCTAGCATTATAGCAATAACTGATCCACTGACACCCGGAAGAATAATACCTGTCCCTATCAATGTTCCAGAGAATATTGAATAAATATTATTCATTTTCTAATTCCTTTATTACCTTTTTTGCTATATAACCACTATCATATATAATTCTATCTACACCCATTTTATAAAGTCTTTTTATATCGGATTTATTTATAACACCCCATGCAGTAACTATAAAATTATTTTCATGTAATATTTTAACTTCATTTTCTTCTAAACAAACTGAAGTTGCTAAAACCTGATTTAAATTTATATTTTTACAATCATTTAATACATTATCATCAAGATCATATATTAACCATCCTAAATTTATATCATTTGATAAGTTACGAATTTTCTTTAATATATCATATTTAAAAGATATTAAAGTTATATAACTATTATTGTATTTGTTTACCATACGAACAATATCTTCTTCATATCCAGACTCTTTTAGCTCTAAAAATATATTAATTTCCTTTTCACTAAAATATTTTAAGAAATCATCTAATTTTACAATTTTTTCTCCTTTATATTTTTCATCACCAAAATCCATTTTTAAAAGCTCTTTATATGTTAAATTTGAAACTTTTCCACTTGAATTTGATGTTCTATCAACAGTTTTATCATGGATTATAACTAAAACATCATCTTTTGTCTTTCTTACATCACATTCTATTCCATCACTGTTTACTAAATTAGCTAGATAAAATGCAGTCATTGTATTTTCACATGCATAATTACTTTCCCCTCTATGAGAGTAAACTTTCATATTATCACCTAAAAAATTATATGTAATAAAATTAAAAAAAGACCATATGGTCCTTATATTTAATGGTTGCGGGAGTAGGATTTGAACCTACGACCTTTGGGTTATGAGCCCAACGAGCTACCGAGCTGCTCCATCCCGCGATGTATAATAAATATTAATGGCGGAGAAAGAGGGATTCGAACCCCCGCGCCAGTTGCCCGACCTCCCGGTTTTCAAGACCGGTCCCTTCAACCGCTTGGGTATTTCTCCAATAGATGGTGCCTCAGGCCGGACTTGAACCGGCACGTGATTTGACTCACGCAGGATTTTAAGTCCTGTGCGTCTACCAATTCCGCCACTGAGGCAGATACCATAATGAACAAATAAATTGTTCAGACTTCTTAAGTATATAATAAAATTAAAAATATTTCAAGTATTTTTAATTACTTTTTGTAATTAACAGATAAAAAATAAAAACTTGTAGTAGATACTACAAGTAATTTTCAAATGGTGTCCTGTATGCGATTCGAACGCATGACCCTTTGATTAAAAGTCAAATGCTCTACCTGCTGAGCTAACAGGACATAAAAACAACATGGCTGCCTCGGCTAGATTCGAACTAGCGCATGTCAGAGTCAAAGTCTGATGCCTTACCACTTGGCTACGAGGCAAGCATGGTGGGGAGAGGTGGATTCGAACCACCGAACCCTAAGGAACAGATTTACAGTCTGCCGCGTTTAACCACTTCGCTATCTCCCCATAGTGGTGCCGAAAGCAGGAATTGAACCCGCAACCTACTGATTACAAGTCAGTTGCTCTACCAATTGAGCTATTTCGGCAAAAAATAAATGGTGGACTCTACAGGACTCGAACCTGTGACCCCCTGCTTGTAAGGCAGGTGCTCTAACCAACTGAGCTAAGAATCCATTAAATATTGACGTTATTAACTATAACATTCTTATTCAATTTTGTCAATCATAATTAATAATTTTTTATATTTATTTACAATTTTGAATATCCTTTATTTTATCATCTATCCATTTTGGTAATAAGTCCTTTAATAATAAAAATCCAAGATTTGTGTCTTTTAGTAATTTTCTATTATCATTATTAACATCTTTTAATGTTAATTTCAATTGTTTATTATCATTATCTACATTAATTATACGAGCATTCAGTTCTTCTCCAACTCTTAAATAATTATTTATATCATCAATATATCTTCCATTTATTTCTGATATATGTATAAGACCTGTATAACCATGATCTAATATAACAAATGCACCATAAGTTTCAATAGCAGTTACTTTAACACGTACTATCTTACCATTTTCGTACTCATTCATAAAGACACCTCATTTTTATTATAACACAATAATATTATTTTAACACTCTGTACTTTACTTGATTTGTAATAATGTGTATAATTTATGTGGAGGTATTTATGAAAATTGAAGATAAAATAAATGCTGTACTTGAAAAAATACGACCTTTTTTAATTAATGATGGTGGCGATGCTAAACTTATTAAATATAAAGATGGAATAGCATATATAAAAATGCTTGGATCTTGTTCAAATTGTCTATATTCTGGAATAACTATACAAGATACGATTGAAACTATATTAACTTCTGAAATTCCTGAAGTTCTAGAAGTAAAAGAATATATAGAAGGACTTAACTAAGAATGCTTCTGTAACAACCATTCTATAGGTTCTATAGGAACTTTTCTATCATAAACTATATATTTATATATCATACATAAAAGTTCCTCATAATCGTATATTTTTTTTATTATATTAACTATTTTTTCCTCTTTTAAATTATTATTAATTATTTCATCATATATATCAAAGTAATATGTAGGAAATAATAATCTCGCAAATAAGAGCATATATTCATTATTACTAAGTTTTGAAATATTAAAAAATGACTTTAATTCATAAAAATCTAATTTATCTTTAAAAAAGCAGTTTTTAATATATTCAGATATATCTCTAACCCTACTATCAATTACAAAATTAATTGGATTATAAAATTCAAAACTACCACCATCTATATCTATTCTCTTATGTGTAACTATAGGAAATGAATTATCACTTTTTTGATTATTTACGATATAACTAATTGCATTTTCTCCAAGTCCTATAAAGTAATTTAAACTATCACATAATAGTGGATACTTTTTACCAAACTGACTTATCTGATATTCATAATAATCTATTTTTTCACTCCATAATTTAACCCAATCTGTACGAAGAAGTGATTTATCAAAACTAATATTATAAGTAATATTTTGCATATAATTTATATCATTTAAAAATACTCTATCATTTTTATACTTACATAATTTTATCAATATATACGGAATATTATTTATAATTGTTATTGCTTCTTTATCCTTATTAATAATAATTTCATGAACGAGACAACCTCGTTTTTTCATTTCCATATTAAGTTTATAAATTGGTTCTATATCATTTAATGGTCTATCAAATACCATTAGGTGATACTCTTCGTTATCAAGATGAAAATAGTAATTTTTATCTGATTTTACTAAATTATCTATAATAATATTGTAATAGTAATTAATAGTATTTTTCATGATATATCACCTATATAAATTATATGATATATATATAATACTTATGAAAAATAAAAAGAAGCATTATTTAGCTTCTTCTAATACCCTTGTCTCTCTTATTAGTATAACTTTTATAGTTCCTGGATATTGCATTTCGTTTTCAATTTTATTTTTTATATCTCGAGCAACTTTAACTGCAGTTAATTCATCTATTTCTTCAGGTTTAACAATTACACGAAGTTCTCTACCTGCTTGTACAGCAAATGATTTTTCAATTCCATCAAAACTATTTGCAATATCTTCTAATTGTTGAAGTCTTTTTATATAATTTTCAAGTGAATCATTTCTTGCACCTGGTCTTGAAGCACTTATTGCATCTGCTACTGCAACTAATGAAGAAATTATACTTGTTGCATCCGTATCACCATGATGAGATGCAATTGCATTTATAACTACCTCATCTTCATTATATTTTTTAGCAAGTTCAACACCTACACTAACATGGCTTCCTTCTATTTCATAGTCAACAGCTTTACCTATATCATGTAATAATCCAGCTCTTTTAGCCAAACTAACATTTTCACCAATTTCAGCAGCTAATAATCCAGATAAATTAGCAACCTCTATTGAATGTTTAAGAGCATTTTGACCATAACTTGTTCTAAAGTGTAATTTCCCAATAATTTCAACTAACTCTGGATCTATTTTTGTTATACCAAGTGATACTATAGTTTCCTTACCCTTTTCAATAATTTTATTATGTATTTCTTCACATGTCTTATCATATATTTCTTCAATTCTACCTGGTTGTATTCTACCATCTTTTATCAAGTTTTCAATTGTTATTTTAGCAATTTCCCTTCTTAATGGATCAAAACTTGATATAACAATAGTTTCTGGTGTATCATCAATAATTAAATCAACACCTGTAACTGCTTCTATTGTTCTAATATTTCTTCCTTCTCTACCAATTATTCTACCTTTCATATCATCATTAGGTAAATTAATAACAGATATTGTAACTTCATTAGTAACATCAGATGCATATTTTTGCATTGATAGTGTTAATAAATTTTTTGCCTTTTTATCAACATCAAGTTTTGCTTCTGCTTCCTTATCCTTTATATATGCCGCAATTTCTTTTGTCATTGAATCTTCAACTTGTTTCATTATTTGTTTTTTTGCTTCTTCTTTTGTAAAACCTGATATTTTTTCTAATTTTTCAATTTGTTCTTTTAATTTTTCATTTACTTTTTCTTCTAACTTTTGAATATCTTTTTGCCTTTGTACTAAGTCATTTTCTTTTTCTGATAATAAATTTTCCCTATCTTGAAGTAATTGATCACGTCTATCAATACTATTTTCTCTTTGTTGCAATTTTTCTTCACTATTATTTATTTCTATCTTTTTTTCTTTTAATTCCTTATCAAATTCTTGTTTAAGTTTATATTGTTCTTCTTTTGTTTCAAGAAGTGCATCTCTTTTAAATTTATCTGCTTCTTTTTTTGCTTTTTCTATAATATTATCAGATTTTTTTTCTTTTGATTTAGAAATCAAAATAGATATAATTACTGTTATTAGTACTCCAAAAATCAATCCAAGAGCAGAAAATAATATATTTTCCATATTTTCCCTCCATATTGATTTATATTTAAGCTTACATTATTAGTATAAAATTTATTCTTAAGAAAGTCAACTAAATAAAAAATACTATACATACTATTGAAATAATATTTTACAAATTTAGTTCTAAATTAACATATTATTAAATATAGGAGTATTTTTATGAGACTAATTCCAAATATACCACCAAAATTATTTTCATTTAGTGCGGTTGCAGTTGGATATATATTAATAGATGATACTACTGCAAACGAACAAAATGCGTTAGGAAACTGGCTTATGCTTGTTGCACAAGTATTATGTACCAATGCATATTATAAGCAAGTTATGGCTGAAAGAGGAATTGGATATAATAAAAATACTAGTAATCCAAATAATTCAAACGTATCATCAAATGAAAATGAACAAACAATTCAAATGTTAATAAAAATGGTAAATGCATTAAATAAAGAAATAAATGATATCAAAAATAGCATGTAAAAAGGAAACAATAGTTTCCCAATTATTTATTAGTATTATAGTAGTAATTAAACTCGGATAACTCTCTAGATAAATTTTCTAAATCATCTAAATTAGTATAACCATAATTATTGTTTAAAACTATCTCTATCTTAAAAATTAGTGATTGCAAACTAGTTGAATTCATATAATCAATTTTATATTTCTTCAATATATTAATTTGATTATTAGAAAGATATAGATTATTATTTATTTTATTTAATTTATTATTTTCTATTGTAGAATTAACAAAGTTTTCAATATCTTTTTTATTTATTTTCAATTTAATTATCTTTCTTATACCCGTTAACTTTTGAATTACCATATATATTATAATAATCTTTTAAAATAGACTTTAGTTCATCTTTTGTTAATTTATAATTTTGAAATTCAATAGTTTCAGAACTAGGATTAATATTATTAAATCCTTTTATATCTATATTTAAATCTTTTAATATTAAATCAACTAATTTTACTGCTTCTTCTTTTCTTACTTTATATAAATTAAATATAAAATCAACCGTACCATCATATGATTTTTCTAAATTATCATTGAATTTTTTCTGCCAAAGACCAATTTGTCTAATTATAAAATCTGTATTTATATTAATATCATAATTTTGTTTTTCATTATTAAATATTGGATTTAGTTCTCCCAATTTTTTGCAATCTTCTTCACTTAAGCTTTTTATTTGTAAAATTTTTTCATATACAGGTAAACTATTAAATGTTAATGTTGCATTAAATGAATTATTAATTACATATTTATCATCAAAGATATTTATGATTTGGTCATATGTTGATAATTGACTAATTTCAGCAAGTAATGATATATCTTCAATATCTAATTTAGAGAATTTTTCCTTATATTTAAGTTTTTTATATAAATCTGTGTATAATTGTAATATTATAAATGTATTTTTGATTTTTGTTATTCTTAACTTATAATCTGTATTTGAATATTCAAATATTGATTCAACAACTTTTATACTATTAATAATTGATATATATGATATTTCATCACTATCTAAACATGATATATTTTTTATGTTTATCAATATTTTTTTGGTGTTTGATGATAAATTTTGAATAAACTTTCTTAATTCCTTACTATAATTTCTTTTCATATAACATCCCTCTTTACAAGAATACTATGATATGTATTTTTAAATAATTGTCAAATTTCAAGTAATTTTGAAATAGCTATTTTAAGAGCAAGTTTGCCATAATCATACGTAAGTGACCCTTGAAGATATGCTATATATGGTTCTTTTATTGGGCCATCACATGATATTTCAATTGATGAACCTTGTGTAAATGTGCCTGCGGCCATTATTACTTTATTTGAATAGCCTGGCATATCCCAAGGTTCTGGAATAGCAAATGAATCTACTGGTGATCCCATTTGTATTCCTTGACAAAATTTTATTAATTTTTCTGGACTACCAAATTCAATATTTTGAACTATGTCAGCTCTTACATCATTATATCTAGGTTCAACCTTATAACCTATAGTTTCTAAAGTTTTACTAGCAAGTATTGCAGTTTTAAGTGCACTAGCTACTGTAGATGGAGCCATAAATAAACCTTGTAAAATTGATTTATTAATTCCAAGTGTTGGTCCAACTTCTCTTCCTTCACCTGGAAGGGTTAATCTTTCTGCTGCTAAATCTATTAATGTTTTTTTACCAGCTATATATGCACCATTTGGTGCAATACCTCCTCCTAAATTTTTTATTAATGAACCAACTATTACATCAGCACCAATTTCTAATGGAGTTTTATAAGATACAAATTCACAGTAACAGTTATCTACCATTATTATTACATCTTTATCTATACTTCTAATAAATTTTATTACTTTTTCTAACTTATCCATAGTAATACTCTTCCTAGAACTATAACCTTTTGATCTTTGAATTTCAATTAATTTTATTTTATTGTTTTTAATAGTTTCCTCAATCATTTTATAATCAAAATCATCATTTACTAAATCAATCTGTTTATAATTTATACCAAATGATTTTAATGAACTATTATTATCAATTATTCCAATTACTTCATGAAGAGTATCATACGGAGTACCTGTTATACTAAGCATTATATCAGTTGGTCTTAAATAAGCAAATAAAGCAACAGTAAGGGCATGAGAACCTGATATAAATTGATTTCTAACTAATGCATCTTCGGCACCTAATACCTCAGCAAAAACTTTTTCAATCTTATCTCTTCCAATATCATCATAACCATAACCAGTAGTTGATGAAAAATGCGATGTTGATATTTTATATTTATGAAATGCATTTAAAACTCTCTCACTATTTTTTAAACATAAATTATCAATCATATTAAATTGATCTTTTACTTCATTTTCAGAATCTATAATAAGCTTACCTATATCCATTTTATACCTCCAAAATACTTCCACTAATTACACTATTATCATTTATAATTTTTATTATATTATCAGCAACTTCATCAGGTTCATATAATCTTTCTTGGTTAACTCTTTTAAGCTCAGCCTTAAGATATTCCTTATTCATTTCTCTAACTGTTTCAGTATTAGTCCATCTTGGCATAACTCCAAGTACTTTTATATTTTTAAACTCTTGTGAAAAAGTTTTAGTAAGTGAATTAACTCCAGCTTTTGATGCACAATAATCCATACTTATACTATTATACGTATTAACTGCATCAGTTGATGATACATTAACTATAATCCCATCATTTAAATATGGATATAAATATTTTGTAACTAAAAATGTTCCTACTACATTAACTTCAAGAACTTTCATAAACTCTTCCTTAGTTTTATCATAAATATAATTATCTGATGCATATGCTGCATTATTTATTAATAAATCAATCTTGTTATATTTTTCTATAATTGTATTTTTCATATTTATAATTTGTTTTTCATTTGTAATATCACATTTTATTGCTAATGCATTAACATTATATTTTTTAATTACATAATCTCTAAGATCAAATGCTTCTTTTTCGCTATTATTATAAGTTATTATAACATCATAATTATCTTTAGCAAGTAGTTTAATTAACTGTTTTCCTATACCTCTTGCACTACCTGTAACAACTGCAACTTTTCTTTTCATAAAAAAACTCCTTTAGGTTATTATAGCATAAAAAAAGAGTTATTTAACTCTATTTAATATATCTCTTGCTGAAACTAATCCGGTTGCAGCTGCAGTTACTATGTTACCTGCTTTACCTGCTCCATCACCTATAAAATAAACATTATAATTATCTAATTTAAATTTATTATTAGTAGTTATTTCATTACTAAAAAATTTAATTTCTGGACCATATAATAACGTTTCATCATTATTAACTCCAGGTATTATCTTATCTAATTCTTCTAAACCTTCTAATATATTTAATATAATTCTATGTGGTAATACTAAAGCAAGATCTCCTGCTACACAATCTTTTAATGTTGGTTCAATAAATAATTTATTTATTCTATTAAAATTACTTCTTCTACCCATACGTAAATCTCTAAGTGTTTGTATAATAGGTTTTGAATCACCAAGTACATTAGCAATTTTAGCAATTGACTCTCCATATTCACGTGTATTAGTAACAGGTTCTGTTAAATTTACTTTACTTATAAATGCAAAATTTGAATTATTAGATTTAATATCTTTTAAAGAATGTCCATTTACACAAATATATCCATAATAATTTTCTTTTGCTACAAAACCACCTGGATTAGTACAAAATGTCCTAATTTCATCTCCATATGTCTTAGTTTTTATAAATATTGTAGGATCATATATAACACTGCATATTTCTTCCATTATTTCTTTTCTAACTTCTACTCTAACACCTATTTCAATACTTTTAGACATATAATCAATTTTATATTTATCAGCAAGTTGTTGAATCCATTTAGCACCTGTTCTACCTGGTGCAATTACTACATTTGATGCACTTATAGTTATTTTTTTATTTTCTTTTTCGTATGTTATTTTATGATTATCTTCATCTATACTTTCAACATCTAATACATCTGCATTTTCTACTATTTCTACACCTTTATCATTTATATAATTAGTAAATCCTTCTATATATCTAGGTAAATAGTCACTACCTATGTGTTTTTGTTTAATTAAAAGTAATCTTTGTCCTAATTTTGCTACCTTTTTTTGTATTTCTTTTGCTTCATCCATATTACTTGGAAAAACATCTGCATCCATACCAAATTTATTAAATATTTCTTCTGTATCATCTATTAAATCATATGCTTCATTTTCAGTCATGTATTTAAACAAATCTGATTTACCAAGTTTTGGAATAAAATTTAACTTACCATCTGAAAAAGTACCTGCTCCTCCATAACCTGATAATATATTACAAGGATTACAATTCTTACATTCAGTTTTTAACTTGTTCATTGGACAAACTCTGTTATTTGCAAATTTCCCTTTATCTAAAACTATAACTTTTAATTTTGGATTATTTTCTATAAGTTCATAAGCACAAAATAAACCAGCAGGGCCTGCACCAACAATTACAACATCATACTCCATAAAACAATACCCTCCATGTTTATTATACAACAAAAAAAGAATATATTAAATATCCTTTTTGTTCCATTTCCAATTTAAAATTATATCCATATCTTTTCCATACTCTTTAATATATTCTTTATGCTCAATTAATTTATTTTTGCACCATTCAATTAACTCTGATGATTTGTTACCAAGATCTGGTAAATATTTAAGAGCGTCAATTACTAAATTAAATCTATCAATTTTATTTTGAACTCTCATATCAAATGGAGTTGTAATAGTTCCTTCTTCTTGATAACCATGTACATGAATATTTTTATTAGTTCTATTATATGTAAGTTGATGAATTAATGATGGATATCCATGAAATGCAAATATAATTGGTTTATTTTTTGTAAATATTGCATCATAGTCTTCGTCAGTAAGACCATGTGGATGTTTATTATTAGACTCTAATCTCATTAAATCAACTACATTTACTACTCTTACTTTTAATTTTGGAAATTTTTCATTTAAAATTTGTGTTCCAGCTAGTACTTCAAGTGTTGGTGTATCACCAGCACATGCAAGTACAATATCTGGTTCTTTACCAGCATCATTACTTGCAAATTCCCATATTCCTATACCCTTTGTACAATGTTTTATTGCTTCATCCATAGAAAGCCATTGATATCTTGGATGTTTTGATGCTACTATAACATTTATATAATTTTTTGTTTTTATTATATGATCAAAACATGATATTAAACAGTTAGCATCTGGTGGTAAATACATTCTAACTATATCTGATTTTTTAGTAACCAAATGATTTAGTAAACCCGGATCTTGGTGAGTATAACCATTATGATCTTGTTGCCAAATATGAGATGATAATATTATATTAAGTGATGATATATCTTCTCTAAAAGCAAGTTCTTTTGTTACTTTAAGCCATTTTGCATGTTGGGATATCATTGAATCAATAATTCTAGAAAATGCTTCATAACTATGAATAATACCATGTCTACCTGTAAGTAAATATCCTTCTAATGCGCCTTCACAAAAATGCTCAGAAAGATAAGAATCAAAAACTCTTCCATCTACATCTAAATATTCATCGTCATCATAAGTTTTATTAACCCATTTTCTATCTGTTTCTTCAAATACTGCATTAAGTCTATTTGATAGAGCTTCATCTGGTCCAAAAATTCTAAAGTTTCTATTGTCTTGATTTAATTTAATAACATCTCTTATATATTTTCCAAGTTCTATCATATCTTGTTTTACATTATCACCTGGAGTATTAACCTTAACAGCATATTTTCTAAAATCAGGAGTCCTAAGTGGTTTTAATAATTTTCCACCATTAGCATGTATATTAGATCCCATTCTTCTATTTCCTATTGGAGCAAGTTCCTTTAATTCTTTTCTTAATTTTCCATCATCAGTAAATAATTCATCTGGTCTATAACTTTTTAACCAATTTTCTAATAATGGTAAATTTTTTGTATCTTCACTATTTACTACGATTGGTACTTGATGTGATCTAAAAGTGCCTTCTATTTTTTTCCCTTCTGAAACTTTAGGACCTGTCCAACCCTTAGGAGTTCTTAATATTAACATTGGCCACATTGGTCTTCTTATTCTTCCTTCAGATGCATCCATTTTTATTTTCTTTATTTTTAATACTATTTTATCTAATACCTCTATCATTTCTTTATGCATAGTAATTGGATCAGAACCTTCTATATAATATGGTTCCCATCCACAACCTTTAAAATAATTTTCTAATTCTTCATGAGAAATTCTTGAAAGCACTGTAGGATTTGCAATTTTATAACCATTTAAATGAAGTATTGGAAGTACTACACCATCAGTTCTTGGATTTAAAAATTTATTTAAGTGCCAACTTGTTGAAAGTGGCCCAGTCTCTGCTTCTCCATCACCTACTACACATGCTGCTATTAAATCAGGATTATCAAGTACTGCACCATATGCATGAGATAAAGAATAGCCTAATTCTCCACCTTCATTTATTGATCCTGGTGTTTCAGGAGCTACATGGGATGATATTCCACATGGGAAACTAAACTGCTTAAATAGTTTTTTCATTCCTTCTTTATCTTCAGTTATATTTGGATATATTTCACTATATGTCCCTTCTAAATAAACATTTGATACAATAGCATTACCTCCATGACCTGGACCAGATATATATATCATATTCAAATCATATTCTTTAATAATCCTATTTAGATGAACATAAATAAAATTTTGACCAGGTACTGTACCCCAATGTCCTACTACATTTGGTTTAATATCAGTTATCTTAAGTGGTCTTTCAAGTAATGGATTATCAAGTAAATATAATTGTCCAACTGATAAATAATTAGCTGCTCTAAAATACATATCAATTTTATTTATAAGCTCATCACTTATTTGTTTTGTCATAATTTGCCTCCTATTATATATAAATATTATATATTATTTACAAATTAAAAACAATTATATAATCATATGTTTTTTATTTTGACTAATAAAATTATATATACTATAAACTATTTACCTTTTCATTTAATTTATGCATTTTTTGATCAAGCTCTTTTATTACTAAAGAACAATTATATAATTCTTCTTTTACTTCATTTGGTATAGCATTTGGAAACTTATATTGAATTTTATGGTCTAAACTAGCCCAAAAATCCATTGCAACTGTTCTAATTTGAATTTCTGCTTCATAATATTCAATATTATTATTCAAATATATTGGAACAATAACTATTAAATGATAACTAATATATCCTGTATCCTTTGGATTTTCAATATAGTTCTTTTCACTTTTTATCTTAAATATTTTAGAATTTTTTATAACATGTACTATATCATAAACATCTGATATAAAAGAACATACTATCCTTATTCCTATCATATCATGTACATGTAAAACTAAATTTTTAATTGTTACATCATAACCTTTTCTTTTTAATTTTTGAATTGCACTCTTCTCTGATTTTATCCTAAACTTCATATGTTCAACTGGATTATATTTATTATTAAATTCAAATTCTTTAATTAAAATATTTAACTCTGTTTTTAGTGATTGAAGAGCAAAATTATATTTTATCATTAACTCATCCATTTTAGCTTTATCAAATAAATTATTATCCATACAATACATATCTCCTCTAATAATAAAATAAAATATTATTAAATTATATTCACATATTATATTTATATTAAAAAAAAGAGATTTATCTCTTTTTACTTTATAAAACCTTCATAACCATCAATTACATTTACAACATCATAACCTAAAATACTTAGCATATTAGTACATCTTTTACTTTTATAGCCAGATGTACAATAAATATAATAAGTTTTATCCTTACTTATATATCTATCTGGAATCTCTAATAAAACTTTCATATCTATATTTTGTGCATTAAATATATGACCTTTTAAATACAAATTCCTATCTCTTATATCAATTATATTGAACTCAGGTTTTAAATATTTAGCTTCAATACTCTTCATAACATTCACCAATACATAATATGAAAAAAATAGAATTTGTTATAGGGCAAATTCTATTCCTCAAAAAAGAAATCATCAAAAAAATCATCATAATCATCCGTATCAGACAATATTTTATCTTTTTTATCTTTATCTACAAATATATTTGATTCATCATTTTTATCTTTATTTTCATTCTTATATTCATCTTTAAGTTCAAATGTATGTAAATCTACCATATTACTATGAACAACTTTTTCTATATTAGGATCACTAGTAGATGAACTTTCTTCTTTGTTATCTTCTTTTTTCTCTATAATACTATCTACTGGTTTTATATCATCTTCAATATCTAACTTATCAGCAGTAGATTTATCACTAGATTTTTCTTTATTCTTTTCTTCAGATTCCTTTTTTTCTTCTGCTTCTAATCTTGCTATTTCAGCATCAATTTCCTTTATCATTTTATCAATATCAAAATTTGAAGCACTTCTTAAATCTTTTGGTCCACCAGGCATTCCAGGAAATGATGGAAATGGTGCTTGACCTCCCGGAAAAGTTGTATCATTATTACCTATATTTTGAAGCATTTCTTGTTTTTGCTTTTTAACAAATTCCTTGATATCAAATGTTTTTATTTCTGTCATTTCCCTTTGTGGATATATTACATTCTTACCATAATGATCTACACCTTTTCCAAACCCAAAATCTGTTTCAAAGTCTTTTCTTATCTTACCTTTAAATGGTGGACATCTATGTTTTATAAGAACTATTTCATCATCCTTCATTCTTTGAAGTTCTGATATTGTAACAAGTGGTCTTGTTTCTTCTTTTTTATCTTTTCCTACTTTGACAAGTTTATCACCACACAATTTACTTATTTCATCAAGTGCAGATAATTCACCTGTAAGTAAATATATTAAGTTTCCACAATTGCCTCGTATTGTTTCAGCATCATGATCACCATATACTTGTTTTATTTGAGCAAAATTTTGAATTATAAATAAAAATCTAATTTTTCTAGAACGCGCAGCTGTTACCATTGTTGTTATATCTTTAAATTTTGGCATATTTGCAAATTCATCTAAAAGGAAATTAACTCTAACTGGTAATGCTCCACCATGCTTATGGGCAGTTGATATTAATGCCTCATAACACTGCTTAACAAATATAGTAGCAAGAGAATGATATGTTGTTTTTTCATCTTGTATAATCATAAATACTGCAGTTGGTTTTTCACCTATAGAATCCATTTCAAAATCATTTTTAGAAAGCATTTCTGATAAATTTTTAGTAACTGCAAGAGTTTTTACTTTTTGCTTTAATACAGATACTATACCACCTTTAGTATCATTTGGTGCATTTACTGTACCAAGCGCATTAACACATGCAGGTGATGCAGGATCTTTAGAATTAAAATATTCTTTTAAATACGTAGATGCACCATATCTTTCATCACCAACTGTCATCATTAAATTTACACTATTTATATTAATCTGGTCTTCCTCGGCATCTTCAAACATAGCAAGTGATAAACCAGTCAAATAACTAGCTGCTGAATCTTGCCAAAATGGATCATTACCAGAACCATCTACAACTATGTTTGTAGATAAATCATTTAAAAGTTCATTTGCTTTATCAAAATTTCCTTCTTTTTGATATTTATATGGTAAATGATATGGATTCCAGCAATTACCTTTTTGTGGTTCACGAAAATTAAGAACTATTATTTCATATCCAAGCTCACGAAGTAATCCAGAATTATCTTCATATATTTCACCTTTTGGATCTGAAATAATCATTGACTCTCTTGCTTTCATTAACATTTTCATAGTTGGGTTAATTATTCCAGCTGTTTTACCTGATCCAGTCGCACCTAAAACAAGTGTATGACTTTCACCATTATCTACATATGCTGAATCTTTATCATATAAAAGTGGTACTCCACCATATTTTGATACTTTATCTATAAATGGAACTTTTTCTACACCTTTAGCTTTTTTTATTTCACTTTCCTTAGCCCATCTTGAATATCCATCTTCTTTTTTCTCACTAGTATAACCAAATCCTTTTTCTCTAGTAAAAAAATATGAAGAAGTAGATGTAAATAAAAATGCAATTGAAATAAACCAAAAAACTAAAGTAGTTACTATATATTTAGGTGTAAATGCAGGAAAAGGATTAAGACCCCATGGAGTACCGTCTTGAACAATAAATGATACATTTAAAATACATATTGCAACTAAATATAACATAAATAAAGCTACACATACAAAAGCAATTACATCTTTTTTTTCAGCTCTAAATTTAAGTTTCATTAAATCACCTCAAATAAAAGTATAAACTACACTTTATTATAACAAAAAAATAAGTATTTTTAAATACTTATTTTATTATTTTAATCTGATTCCGTACTTATATCTAAATTTGATGGCGATTTTAGATCTTTATATCTATAATAAATTTCCTTAGCATATTGTTGTCTTAGCTCAAGCTGAGCTTTTGCTCTATTTGGTCTTTCAAAACCAAAACAAAATGCTTCTGTAGCTTTATTAATATCTGATTCTGTTGAGGCATTTATCCAAGTATAATATTTATCTATATAACCTGAAAATTGCCAATTTGTAAATTGTCTATTACCATTTTGATCTAATTCATTAGCTAAAAAATCTAATTGCAAAGATAAATCACTTTTTTCTTTTCCTTGAGTTTTAGCATAATTTTCTAATTGGGTTCTTCTACCAAAAGACCACTGGCAAAGACCATAGCCTATTCCTGTTCCAGTTTCTATTATATCAACTTGAAATCCGCCAGATTCATGTTGTATATTTCCCATTGCTGCAGCTGTTGCTTCTTTTGTATATCCCTGATTAAGTAAGAAAAACCATATTTTTTCTGGAATATCATTACCAATAAGATCGCTACTACAGTTTATAAATAAATTAACTGGATCTACTGATTGGCCATATTCTGTACCATTATCGTCTCTAAATTCAAAATGTAAATGAGCTTCTGTTGAATCACCAGTGTTACCTATTTGACCTATTTTATCTCCTTTTTTTACTTTAGTTCCAACTTCTGGTTGACCACTATTTGCCTGTAAATGCATATACACTGATATAAAATTATAAGTTTTCTTATCTATTGTTATAGAGTGTTTAATTCTAACCCATGCTCCTGCTGTTTTAGTACAACTACTATCAGTATTTGTATTACAAGTTACATTTGGTTCTGATGATATTACTTCACCATCAGCAATGGAATAAACATTATCTCCTTCATTTACCCCTACAGTATGATTATTAAGATCTATACCGTTATGCATTACATTAGACCTAACACCATAAGCATAATCACCATCAAATGATGGAATTACATTATCTGGTATTGTTACTGGTAATCCTATTTTATCCTTATTGTTAGCAAGATCTCTTGGAATACCACCAGAACATACTGAATTATATGATTCTGAATCTGCATCTAAATCATAACCAAAAATACTTGCAAATGTTGTAACATTTTCATATATTTGATTAATTATATCATCTATTATTTCATCTTTTTTATCACCAGTAACATTACCAATATAATCACTAAATTCTGGCATTTTAGGAATATAATATTCTTTTAAGTATCGTTTATAATTTTCCTCATTAGATTGATATTTAAAAATTGTTACATAAAATACACCATCACTAATACTATATCTTAAACTTGATGTAGATGATGTAGACAAAACTACTTCTTTAATTAGATTTTGGAATGCTACTTCATTTTCTGTAGGCTCGCAAATATTAGTTGTTTCACATGATTCTGTACCTTTAATTATATTATATAAAGAATTTATAGTATTAGTAGCATTTAAAAAAGGATTTTTTACAGAAGCTATTGTTTGTAAATATTGATAAACATCATCACTAAGTCTATTTTTTACCCTTTCTATAAAATCTACCAATGTTATCTCCTCAGTTGTAGTTGGTAAATTTGAACCAAATAATGACGTATCAAGTTGATGTCTAGCAAGTTTTCTAAGTCTATAAATTTTACCAACTGTATAGTTTTTACCATCCTCATCAAGTTCAGAATATACATCGTTATATTTAGTTTCTAAATATAATACAATAGATTTTACTAAAGAATTATATTCAAGTTCTTGAATATCTCCTTCATCATGTAACAAATTAATACCATAATTACTGCTATAACCATTATACATATCAGTATAAAATAAAGTGCTCATAAGAAGTGGAACATCTAACTGCTCATCATATTCATTATATAGATATTCTAATTCTTCATAAAATGCATCTTTGGTAGATTGATAACCAAACCCAGTATAAAAATTATTTCCTTTTTCTAAAATATCAGTAGTATTATTAATTATACCGTCAAATGTTTCAACTGCTTCTAAAAGAGGACTAAATATAAAATATACTGCTAGAGCTAAAAAAATTATAGTAGTAAATAATGATATTACAGTACCTAATATAAAATACTTAATATTTCTCATTAATAAGCTTATTGAACTTAATACTACTCCAGCTGCGTTACCTGTTCCTGCACTTGCAGCTATTCCTGCAATATCTGCAGCTGATCCTACAGCATCACTTGCAACTGTTTTTGCTGCATTACCTACCTTTTTAATAGCATTATTTACTACTTCTTCACCATCAGGATTATATGACTCATCAACAAAATCTTTACTATTTTCTATATCATCACTAATTCCACTAAGCTTATCATGTGCTTTAATTAATTTATCTTGCTTTGAAGCATTTTTTTCTTTTGAATTTTCTAAAGATTCTACCGCACTATCATTATTATTTACATTTGAATATTTTCTTGTATTCTTAAATGGATCTCTAGAAGAAGTTTGATTTATTTTATCTATGGAATCTGAATCTGGTTTAGATGAAGGTAAGTTATTAGATTTATTTACTGTTGGGAAGTCTTTAGATGCTAACGCATTTGCTTCATTTACTGCATTACTAGCACTATTTGCAGCATTAGTAGCTATTTTTGCACCTTCAGTAGCTGCTTTTGCGCTAGTTTCTGCTGCTTTTACTCCCCCCTCAATTACTTCCTTCATTCTACCACCTTATTTCGTTATATAATATTACAAACCACCCTTTGATCCAAATGAATCAAGTTCTGAATCTGTTGCTATGATATTTATTTGCATACGTTTACTTCCACATACAAATAAAGCTTCCCCTTGATTATATCTTTTTATATTTTCCTTTTCATTATCATTTAAATCTACTAATTTTGATAAATCTTCAACTGCTTGTTTTCTAAGTCCCATAACCATGTAATAAGATGAATTATCAAATATTGCTTTACCTTGCATTAATACCTCTGGGGCAGAAAAATCACTAGGTTGTTGTGTTATTATTATTGTTCCAGTATTGTATTTACGTGCACGTCTTTGTACATTTGATAAGAAGTCAGCCCCAAGTGAATTATTATTTCCAAGAAGCATATGTGCCTCATCAACCATTAAAATAGTATTAATACTAGCATCTAAACATAAACTCCATGCATGTTTTAATATATTAAAGAATAATGCATTTTTAACATTTGCTTCTGCATTCATAAGTTCTCTTATATTAAATACTATAAAATTAGATTTTGGAGCTATTGTTGTATGTCCATCAAAATAATGTTCGAGACCTCCAAATGTTAATGGTCTTACTTTTAACTCTAATCTTTCCATTATTGCTCTTTCTTGAGTAGCTTCTCCATATGATAATATTCTTCCTCTTATTGTTTTATAAACATCACTAAATGTTGGATAATCTTCTGATGTTAAATTATTAAAATCAGTATTAATATTTATACCAAATCTTTGATATGT
Organism: uncultured Bacilli bacterium; assembly: GCA_947589275.1. Lineage (GTDB taxonomy): Bacteria > Bacillota_I > Bacilli_A > RF39 > UBA660 > CAG-433. Next base: position 39,481 of record CANQAQ010000004.1, read on the forward strand.
TTCTACAACTACTTCATTAAATAATGTAAGAACATCTTCCTCAATAGATGGATCATAATACTTCATAAAAGCCTTCAAAGTTTGTAAAGTCTTAGTTATTATAGAATATCCTACACCACGACCTGAATCATCTTCATCACCATCTACAACAACTTCAAGAGGATTTATCATTCCATATTCTCCACCACGACCTAAATCAATAAAATCTCCATCATATAATCTAGTCATGTCTTCAAGTTCACCTTCAGGATCTATTGCAACTATCTTATATTGGTTCCTAATATGAGATCTTAATAATAATTTTGCAGCTGTTGATTTACCTGAACCTGATGTACCTAAAATAATCATATTAGCATTATTACGATTATGCTCTTTCTTTATTTGATATAAAAACTGATTAAATAATACTATACCTCCAGAAAAATCAACACCAAGTAAGCATGATAATCCTTGATCTTTTATACTATCAAATATAAATGGATACATAGCAGCAAGTGTTGGTGATGGAATTGGAGTACCTATTCTATCTTCTATATCTTGTTTTTCAAAAATAGGCAAACAAGATTTTAATACTTTTTCTTGTTCAAATCTTAATGATATCGCTCTTAATTCCATTGACTCTAATACATTTTTAACCTGTAGTTTTCTCTTTTCTAAATCCTCTTTAGTATCAGCTGTTATCATAATATGAAGCTGAAAATCAAATACTTTAGATTGATTAGTAGTAATAACCCTTATAAATGACTCTAAAGATTCATAATCTTGTCTTAATCTTTCCTGAAGAGTTTGATCACTTTCTCTTTGATATTTATCCTTTAAATCAATTAACTGCTTATTTAACATTTTAGATAATACATCAAAACTTACAGGAATATGTTTAATTACCATTTTAACTCCTGGAATTCCAGTTGTTAAACTTGATAAATATCCTGGTACTATAACTTTTGGATAAGATACAACTGTTAATATTGTAGCGTACTTATCACTTATAAAGAAATCATTCATATTAAATGTTATCCCTTTTGGAGCCACTTCACTTTTTATACTCATTCACTCATCACCGTCCCACTATTAAATCTTGCACCACCATTTAAAAAATTATCAAGTATCATTCTTAAATCTTCATTAGAAGTTTGTGACGCAATCAAACCACATGATGCTAAATTATTTATAAGTAACCTTACCTTTTTCTGTAGTGCATCTGTACTATCTTCTTTAAATAAAATAAAATACTCTGTATCAACAACATCATTATTAACAAATAACTCTGCTTTTTGTATATCATCATATATTAATTTTCTAATTACTGGACTTTGAGTATCATTTAACTGAAGTTGTAATTGAGATATATATAAATTTATATCTACAGGTCTATCAGCAACAACAAGCCAAAATTCAAAATCTATAAGATTATAAAAAGTCTTTAAATTATCAATAACATTATTTTGACTATTTTCATCTAAAATGAATATATTCCTTGGTTGAATTTTAACCCCTGTAACCATTTTTTTATTATCTAATAATATCATATTATTATTAATAGACTTTACTGAAATCCAATTTTCAGTATATGCTGAACTATTTGTACTCATCCTTATAGCACCAACCTTTCCATTTATAATTTCTTCTACCATAAAAGAATGATATCATTTCAGTAAAAACTACATATACATTATGATAGTTTGGTACTGGAACAACTAATAATGTACATATTAAACCAGGAAGTAAACATATTATTGCTATAGGTAATGTACTAGGGGATATAATTAATAACAATAATATTGAAACACCAACACCTGATAAAAATAATATCAAATCAAATGGTCTAAATACGTTAAATATTAATTTACCACTCTTTGTATTAGCAGGTATCAAATAATTCATATAGTATCACACTCCTTTTTATTCTTTATCTTCATCATCCTCATCTGATGAATTTGCATTTCTTTTAAGTTCATTAGTTCCTTCATATCTAGAATTACGTTGATTTTCTAGTATGTCTTCTTGATTTTCTTTAATTTCATCAAATTCATTTTCAACTCTATCTATAGCATTAGAAATAGATGGATCATTAAAGAATCTTGTATAATAATCTTGCATATTATTATGTTCTCCACGTGACGGTTCATTATGAACATTTGTTACATTATTAATTCTATTTTGAATAATTCTATTTTCAACTTGTTCTTGGTTATTCTCATCCGAAGACGAAGTAGTAGTAGATGAACTAGAATTATTTAATACAAATTTAAAATCTTTACCTGCCTTATAATCATAGTTATTATAATCTACTACACTTTGTTTATTTATCTTATCAATTGCGTCGATTGCTTGATCAATTTGATTTTTAGCATATTGATTAGAAGATTCTTTTATGCTATCAATATCTTTTTGTGCTCTCTGACTTATTGCTTCTGCTGCTGTTATAGCACCTGCAATTGCACCCATATTAACAGTAGATGATCCATCAGCTAATTTTAATATTTTGCTATCTTTTAAATTTAAATTCTCTATATCGGCCTCTAATTTTATTTTTGAATTTCTTATATTTGTTAATTTTTTTAGCATATCAGTACCGATAGCTTCTGATAAAATTCCTTGATCAACAAAACTTTGAATATTAGATTTTTCAGCCTCTAAATCTAAGCTATCACTATTTTTAATTCTACCATTAAAATTTTCTAATATTTGCTGAGCTCTTACGTTACCAGCAGCACTAGCATTTTTTATACTATTATCTATAATGGATACTAAATCATCTTTTTTGTTTTTAATATTATCTACTTCAGACTTTATCATATCCATATTACCTTTATTTATAATTGCATCTCTCGCTTTTGAACTTACACCTATCATATGATTACTAACTGTATCATAAGCTTTTTCCCTTGAAATTTCAGCTGTTCCCTTATCAACATAACCACTTTCATTAAGTCCATATGATCTTGCAATTTTGTTATAGCGTTCATTATCAGCAGCTGCATTTTTAAGAGCAACATTACTAGCACGCATTTTAGCGTAGTCACTTTCTTTCCATGCTTTTTTAGCTGCAGATAATGATTTAACACCTCCACCAGCATTATAACTTGCTTTTAAAGCTGATCCACCAGCAGTTATTGCTTCGACAGCTTGTGAGTTTTTAACCTTGTTAACTAACTCTCTACCTTTACCATTAAATAGCTTGTTATCAATTCCTCTTGCTGCTGATGATCCAGCAACAGCTATTCCTGCTGCGCCTGCTCCTAAGGCAGTTACTCCAATACCTTTTAAACCTTTCCAAGCATTCTGTGCAATAGTTCCTACTCCTGCCATTTCACCAAGACGTCTATTAATACCCCCGCCTTTTACTGAAATACCTGTTATAGTTTTAACAAGATCTGGTGCTGCTTTAACAAATGTAAGTAAACCTATTATTACAAATAACTGTATAAGAAATTTACCTTTTATATCTCCAAACTGTTCCATAAATGTTGGTAGTTGATGTACACCAAATATTAATAA
>CANQAQ010000005.1 GCA_947589275.1 uncultured Bacilli bacterium
TGTATAAGAAATTTACCTTTTATATCTCCAAACTGTTCCATAAATGTTGGTAGTTGATGTACACCAAATATTAATAATCCTAACGCAGCTACCCTAATAAATAATCCGATAAAAGTACTTAAAGTCTCTTTATACCATTTACTAAGGAATTCATCTCCATTATAAATATAAGCCATAATAGATATTGGGGCAGTTAATTCAAGAAACGCTAATTTTACAAATCTAAATGCTGTATCAAAACAGAACAATACAAACAAATAAACAATAACAATTCCGGTTATTAAAGCAATTAAACCATTAAAATTTAATACATAATCTGTATCTCCATTAGAATTTACATATGTCTCATTTATATTTTTTCCTACTTTACTAATATATCCTATATCTTCATTTAACATAGTATTATAATTAGACTGTAGCGAATCAGATGTTGTTGTTGCATCTTCATTTGGATATAATAAACCCGAGATTGTAATACCTGCAAGTACTTGACCAGCATTTGTACTTTCTGCGATGTTATTATCGCTAGTTTGTATTCCAACTAGTAATTTCTCAATAAGTGAGTTACTAATTACATACTCCTGAATTTCATATACTGCATCAAATGCAAAAGGTATAATTATAATTAGGAAAAGTGCAATAAATACTCTTTTAAGTACACCCGTAAATCCTTTTTTAGAATCCCATAATAAATCTGGATTGACAATAACTTGTAATAATTTTACACCAAATGTAAATAACATTACTACACTGACAAGTACATATATATTATTACTAAAATCCTTTATTAGTTGAGAATCAAAGAATCTACTTTCAGCTAAATAATAAAATACTGAATATAATTTTGGTATTAATGGATAAATCCAATCACACAAAGTTATAATAATCCCACGTAGAACATTCATAAATCCATTCACGTTATCCATATTTTACCTCCTATTCACCATTAATAATACATTTTAATATTGAAGTATCACTTGTATTTTCTAACTTTTCATCATTTGTTCCTGAAAATATACCTAATATCAATCTAATAATTATAGGTATTAAAATCAATAACACTAAAGCAAGTAATCTTTTTGGAAATTTTTGTTTTGCCTTTTTCATTTTTTCTTCATTACTAGCTATAACAGCCATGGAATAATCAAGAACACCAAATGCTATAACAATTATTGGAGCAGCTATCGTTATAATATTCCAAAATTTATGTAATATAGAAAAATCTGAACATTTTGCTTTATATGGTTCAAATGTTATACCTGCTAAAGTTGGTGAATTTATTTTACTAAGATAATTTACTTTTTCTTTAATTACATCTTGAACTCCACTTAATGCTTCATTATAAGAATTTTGAAAATTATTATAATCCTCTTCACCCATACATTTCTTAAAATCTATATTTTTTTCACATTCAGTTTTTGCCTGAGTATTGCTTATTGAAGAACATGGATTATTATCGTAATAACAACTACGACATTTTTGATAAACTGAAGATTTTTCACATTCAGTTTTTGCTTGCTCTGGTAAATCAAGACAATATACTGAACATTTATTATTTAATAATTCATCTTGTCTATCATATGAATCTTGTAATTCATCAGAAACCTTTTGAGATTCAGAACTCATACCAGCAAGTTTAACATATTTATTTAAAGAATCAAACTCATCGCTATATTTACTATTTACTATTTTTTTTATCTTAGAATCATCACCTACTGCCTTAATGTACATAGAAAGTGAATATACATCATTAATATAATAAAGTCTATCAAACCAGCATGATGAAACTATGTCTTTATCATTTTTTGAAATATCAATCATGGGATAACCAGATTGAGTTGCATATTTTATAAATGCATCTACAGTAGGAAATTCTTCTACATAATTACCATAATTTTTATAATAACTCCACTTTGAACCACAAGAATTACTTGCTTTTTTATCTTTATTACTCATATGGTTATACCATTTAGGTAGTGTATTATCAATGTAAACTTCTTGTGTTGCACTACTAAAACTAGTTTTACCATCTATAGTAGATTGATAAAGTGGAATAATAAATTTCCCAGGGCTAAAGTTTATAGTGGGTATGTTACTACCATTAGCACTATTATTCTTAATATTAGTTAAAAAATCCTTTTCACTAGATGGTTCTACTTTTGTAATAGTATCGCCTGATGCATATTTAATAACCTTTCCTGGTATTGACAAAAATGCTGTATAAAAGTCCGCAATACTTTCAAATGTATCATTATATATATTAATATAATCTGGACATTTATTATTATTAATGTAATTATTTAATTTTTTTGTTAGTTCAAGGTCATATGGTGAACCACCCTTATAATTAGTATAATTTAATATAAAACCATCATTTGTTTTCTGATATTTAACTGTAAAATAAGAATTCTCTACCTTTTCAGATGTATCAACTGTTGTATCAGAATTAATATTTATACCTAAATAAGGTAATTTATATTCACATATAGTTACTTCTGCTTTTGCATACATAGTAAATGAAAAAAATATAAATAAGGTAAATAATATATACTTAGTAATTTGTTTCATATTTATTCTCCAATTCTAGTCATAAATATAATATCACATTTAGTGCAAAAAAAAAAGAATATTTATATTCTTTTTACTAATTAACTTATTCTAAATCGCCGCTAACATCAATTTTATTATAGGTACCAGCTTTATTCCAGCATGCTTTCCACTCTGATGCATTATTAGTTACTAAATTAATAACTAAATTTACTATAAATGGGATAAGAAAAACTATTAATGCAGAAATTAATCTTTGTACAAATGGTTTTTGAGCTTCTTTCATTTTCTTCTCATCACCAGCAATTACTGCTTTACCCATATCAATACTACCCCATAAAATTAAAGCAATTGGTATTAATATTTGTAAATATTTAATTATTGTTCTTATTAATGATAAAACATTCAATAAATCTGAATCTTCTGGACAAAGTTCACCTACTAAAAATGTAATCATATATATTTCCTCCTTCATATTTATACTCATATTTTATATTGATTTAGTATAATTGTCAAGCAAATGAGCTAATTATACATATATTTTACTTCAATTGTATTTTTACTATATTTGTGGTAATATTTGTATGGAGATGATAAAATGAAAAAAATGAAATTCTTATTATTACTTTTATTACCATTATTATTATGTTCATGTTCTAAAAATTATATTATTAATTCTACAATCGATGATATTGAGAAAAAAGTAGAAAATAACGAATCATTTATATTGTATATTGGTAGTAGTGATTGTTCTAACTGCGCTAGTTTTACACCAAAACTAAAAAATGTAGTTAATAAAAATAAAATAACAGTTTATTATATAGATATATACAATATTAGTGATGAAGATTATACTAGATTATTTAAAATAGTAAATTTTCAAGGAACTCCTACAGTAGCATTTATTAAAAATGGTATGGATCCTGGAAGTCAAACACATATTAGAGGAAATGTTTCTATGGATGAAATAATAAGTTCATTTAAAAATAATGATTATATTAAATAATCATTATTTATTTTTTTTCTTTAATAAGTCTCTTATTTCTTCTAAAAGTAATACTTCATCAGATTTAGTAACTTCTTCTTTCTTTTCCTCTTCTTTTTTTAAATGAAATATTTTATTTACTATCTTAACTATAATAAATACACATAATGATATTATTAATAAATCTATTATATTTTGAATAAATGAACCATACATTATTTTTGCATCTTTTATTGTTATACTTAAATTAGTAAAATCAAGTCCTCCTAAAAATATTCCAATAATTGGCATTAATATATCATTTACAATTGATGTTACTATTTTTCCAAATGCTCCACCAACTATAACACCAACAGCAAGATCTAGTGCATTACCTCTTATAACAAAGTTCTTAAATTCTTCTATACTTTTTTTTATTTTTTTATTATTTTCCTTATTTTTTTTACTCATAATTTTATCTCCTATTCTATAATATAATTTTCACTTTTATGTGGTTCCTTTTTAAATAAACCATCAAAATTTTGTTGTCTTAGTACCTCATATATTACAATTGCAGCAGAATTTGAAAGATTTAATGCTCTTACTTTATCAGTCATTGGGATTCTCATACACCTATCTAAATTATCTTTTAATATTTCTTTAGGTATACCAGTACTTTCTTTACCAAATATTAAATATATATTATCATTTTTATTCGAGTAATCAAATGATGTATGTGGCTTTTTTCCATATCTTGTAAAAAAATAATATTCACCTTTATTTTGCTTTTTAAAATCTTCATAATTTTCATATACTTTATAATTCAAATGTTCTAGATAATTAACAGCACTTCTTTTTAAATACTTATCTTCTAATGAAAATCCTAGTGGCTTTATTAAATGTAATCTTGTATTAGTTGCAACACATGTCCTCATAATATTTCCAGTATTCCCAGGTATTTCTGGTTCAAATAAAACTATATTGTTCATTTTTAAAAAAGAGAATTAATAATTCTCTTTCAATTCTTCAAAATATGATCTAGGATGAGAACAAACTGGACAAACCATAGGTGCTTCTTTTCCAAAATGTACATGACCACAATTTCTGCAAATCCACATTATTGGTTCATCTCTTTTAAAAACCATATCAGCTTTAACTTTTTCAAGTAAAGCTTTATATCTTTCTTCATGTCTTTTTTCTATTGCACCAACTGACTCAAATAAGAATGAAATATGATCAAATCCTTCTTCTTTTGCTTCAGAAGCAAATGTTTTATACATATCAGTCCATTCTGAATTTTCACCATTTGCAGCATCTTCTAAATTTTCAATTGTACTAGGAATATCACCACCATGTAATAGTTTAAACCACATCTTAGCATGTTCTTTTTCATTTCCAGCAGTTTCTTCAAAAATAGCTGATATTTGTTCATATCCTTCTTTTTTAGCTTTAGAAGCATAATACGTATATTTGTTTCTAGCTTGGCTTTCACCTTGAAATGCTGTCATCAAATTTTTTTCTGTTTTAGTTCCTTTTAAATTACTCATAATATTACTCCTCTCAAAATTATTTCCTATATAATTATACCAAATTATATAAAATTATTCATTACTTTTTTTATTTTATTTTATCAAATGTGAAATATCTCCATTTATAACATTATGTGAATTTGCATCATCTAAATCTAAATGTAATTCAGTATTATAATCTTTCGATATTTTAATATGAACATTATCTAATATTCCACCTTTTTCACCATCTATTTTTATTTTAACTATATCATTATTATTTAGTCCAAGATACTTAGCATCTTTAGTATTCATATGTATATGTCTATTTGGAAATATCAAAGCTTTTCTTTTTATATTTCCAATAGGACCATTAATTGTTATCAAACTTGCATCATTTAAATCACCAGAATCTTTATAGGATGCTTCTATTTTTAAAGTATAAGCATCGGTTTTTGAAATTTCTACCTGACTTTTATCTCTTTTGGGACCTACTATTCTAACATTTTTTATAATATTATCACCATTAATTAAGTCTACTGTTTCTTTACATACATAATTAGGATATTGTGATAAGTTTTTTATTTTTGTTAATTTATAGTTTTTTCCAAATAACAACTCAATATCTTCTTTTGATAAATGTACATGACGCGCTGATACACCAATTTTTATATCCAATTTAATCACCTACATTTATTATATATGAATATTTTATTTTTTTAAAGAATATATTGTATAGAAAGGAAGAAATAATATGAATAATGGTTATTATCAAAATGGAATGAATATTCCTACAACAGCTGGTTATCCAAATCAACAATATGCACCTAGTATATCTTCAACAGAGTTTCCTATGGAACAATCTTATGTTGAAAACATTCTAAGGTTAAACAAAGGAAAATATGGTAGGTTTTATGTTTCATTTCCTGACTCAGTTGAGTGGAGAGATAAAGTATTTACTGGAGTAATTGAGCAAGCAGGTAGAGATCATTTAATTATTAGTGATCCATCAACTGGAAAATGGTATATGATTTTAATGATATATTTAAATTATGTAGAATTTGAAGAAAAAATAAATTATAGTCCTGAATTTAATTTAAATACATTGTAAGATTGATTTTATTTTGTTATAATTCTTATAGTGGAAGGTGATATAAATGAATACATCTATCATTATATTAATTATATTAATTATTTTATTTTTCTTATTTATCTCTTATAGTGTAATATATAATAAATTTCAAGATTATATAATAAAGATTAATGAAGTTGAAGGAAAAATTGATGATGTATTAAGAGATAAATTTGATAGTTTAATAGAAATGAATAGTATAATTAAAGAAGGTATAAAAACTAATAAAGCAATAGTAGATGATATTTCAAAAATTAATAGTAATGAGATAAGCAGTTTTGAGTTAGATAGAAAGTTAACAAAAGCTCTAAATAAAATTAATTTTGTTAAAGAACAGTATACTGAATTAAAGAGTAATGAGAAATTAAACAAGTTATCATATAATATTGATGATATGAATGAATCATTATCAGCATATAAGAAATATTATAATGAAACTATAGTATCATATAATAAATTAATCAGAAAATTTCCATATAACATAATAGGATTAATTTTGAAATATAAAGAAAAGACCTTCTTTGACGGAAAAGATATGAACGATGAAAATATAAAAGATTTCAAAATATAAAAATGGATAAAAATCCATTTTTTATTTTACCAATCTATTTCTTTTAAATTATTTTTCTTTAGAAAATCATTAGTTTTTGAAAAAGGTTTACTACCAAAGAATCCTTGACAAGAAAATGGTGAAGGATGATTAGATTCTATAATTAAATGTTTTGGATTAGTTATATACTTCTTTTTTTCTCTTGCATTGTTTCCCCATAATATAAATACTACTGGAGTTTGTTTTTCATTTAATTTTTTTATTACTTCATCAGTAAATCTATGCCATCCGATATCCTTATGTGAATTAGGTTTATCTTTTTCAACAGTTAATCCAGTATTTAAAAGCATTACACCTTGTTTTTGCCAATTAGTTAAATCGCCATTACTATAATCTTTTTCTATACCTAAATCGTCATATAATTCTTTATAAATATTTTTAAGTGATGGAGGTAATTTTTTAGCATGTGTAGAAAATGCATAACCATGAGCTTCACCTTCACCATGATATGGATCTTGGCCAAGTATTACTACTTTAACATTCTTATATGGAAGTTTAAATGCATTAAATATATCTTTTTTTTCAGGATATATGGTCTTTACTTTATATAAATCTCTAAGGGTATATAAAATCTTTAAAAAATACTCCTTATGGATTTCATCTTTTAATATTTCATCCCAATCATTATTAAATAACATATACTTCACCTATTTAATTATAACATATTATTTATTAGATTTTAAGTAATCTATAAACTTATTACAGTATGATGGTAATATATTATTTTTTAAAGTTACTAATCCATATTCTATACTATCCGTTTTTGGAAATACATCTATTTCATATAACTTTTTTTCTTGTAATTCATCTAAAACATACATTTTAGTAACATATCCGATTCCATAACCAATACACGCAAAATCTATTAGTAAATTTGAACTACCAATATTCATTTTTGGTTCTACATTTATATTATTTGTTTTAAAGTATTTATCTGCACTATTTCTAGAATTAGATGGGATTTTTTGAAGTAATAATGGATATTTAGATAATTCGTTAATACTTACTTTTCTATTTAATAATTGTTTATAGTTTTCATTACATACAAATATATACTTAGTTTTACCAAGTTTAGTATAATTAAGTTCTAAATCAATATAATTAGAAAATTTACATATTATGATATCAATTAATCCATTCTTTAATTGTTTTATTAAATCTTTTGTCGGATCGGTACTAATATTTATAACAATATTAGGATACAATTTATGAAACTGCTTTATATATTTTAATAAGTATTTTCTTGTTAAGCTTGTACTAATACCAATTTTAATTGTGCCTTTATTCATGTTTTTATATTCATTAATTTCTTTTTCTGACTCATCTAATAAAGTTAATGCATTCTTAACCTTTAAATATATTTTTTCTCCATATTCATTTAAAACGACACCTTTTTTAGTTCTTATGAATAAAGGTGATCCTAATTGTTCTTCTAAATTTTTTATATGTTTAGTTACCGCTGGTTGTGATATATTAAGTTCTTCACTTGCTTTTGTAATATTTTTACAATTTGCAACTGCATAAAATATCCTATATAATTCTAAATTAATCATAATAACCTCCAGTTATGGTAAGCATATTTTATTTGTATTTTAATTATAATAAAAATGTTGTTATAATTCAAGTATAAGGTAGGTGTTAATATGGAAAAAATTGAAATTAAAAAGATTCTAGAAAGCGTAGATAAAGAGAAATTTTCACACATTCTAATTTGTGTAGATAGATGGGATTACGACTATTTTGTAAAGTATGTAAAAAGGGAAGAAGACATTGATGAATTTATTGAAAATTTCTTTAAAGAACATAAAGGTGGAATGTTTGGTATAGAAGAAGTATATAATTTAGATTTAGATATTGATATGCAATTATCTGAATTTAGATCAAACCATAGAGAAAAGGCAAATAAAAGTATAATAGTAAATAAAAATTCAGAAAATAAGATAATAATAGAAAATGCATTAAAATATGCAACCAAAAAGCACGAAGGTCAATATAGAAAGAGTAAGGAACAAAAACCCTATATTATTCATCCAATAAATGTAGCTAATTTGTTAAGAAAATATAAACAATCACATAAAATAGAAACTTTAGTTGCAGCTGCATATCTTCATGATACTATTGAAGATACTGATACTACTTTTTATGAATTAGTAGATAAATTTGGTATTGAAATTGCTGCATTAGTTAGAGAAGTTTCAACTGATAAAGATTTAAAAAATGAAATAGGTAAAGCTAAATATTTAGCAATAAAAATGAAAAACATGTCTAACTGGGCGCTTGATATAAAATTATGTGATCGACTTGATAATATTTCTAGTTTAGTAGATGTTGATAAAGAATTTAGAAATCGTTATATAAAAGAAACATTATACATAGTAAGTTACATTATAAATAATCGTAAATTAACTAATACACAAGTAAAAATAATTAAAGATATTATAAATATATTAAATATAATTATTACGTATAGTTATGATGATTATTTTAAAGAAAAGAATGATATTAATAATTTAATACTTCTATTAAATCAAAAAGAAGCTAGCACATGCTAGTTTCTTTTTATTTGTGATATGTTTCATTATTAATTATTTTATACGATCTATATATTTGTTCTACTAACATAACTCTAAACATTTGGTGAGGAAATGTCATTTTTGAAAAAGATAATTTAAAATTACTTTTTTTCTTAATATCTTCATGTAGACCATAAGATCCACCAATTATAAAACAAATATTGCTATGATGTGTTAATATTTCATTTATTTTATCTGAGAAATCTTTACTTGATATATTATTACCATCTATCTGTAATGTAATTATATAATCTCTGTTAGAAATATACTTTAATATATTATCTCTTTCTACTTCAAGTGTTTTAGTTATATCATAACTTTCATCCTGAACTTCTATAATATTTATTTTTGTATATTTAGATAATCTTTTTATATATTCATTTAAAGCATCAATAAAATATTTTTCTTTTATTTTACCTACAGCTATTATTTTAATCATACTTCAATTAACTCCGTACATTTATTTTGTTTTGCAATCATAACATTATTAAATCTTATATTTCTTTTTTTTAATTCCTCATTAAATGTTTCAAGTACTTTTTCTTCTGTATTATTATGCTCACTTATATGTGCAAAAATAATAGTTTTTGTATTTTTTCCTATAAACTCACATAAATAACTACTTGCTTGATTATTTGATAAATGTCCTTTATCACTAATTACTCTTTGCTGTAAATAATATGGATATGGTCCTTCTCTTAACATTCTTACATCATGATTACTTTCTAAGATATATAAACTATTATCTTTTAAGTCTTCAAAATATTTTTTATTTATATATCCAGTATCAGTTATATATACTAAAGATGAAGAATTATGTTTTATTATAAATCCTATACTCTCTCCTGCATCATGGGATGTTTTTATAGTTTTTATAGTTAAATCTTCAATTATAGCTTTTTTATCTTCATAAATTTGATATCTAAAATTACCTATTTCTTTAGTAAGTAATGTTAATAATTTCTCAGTAACATATATTATTGGATTATATTTTTTTATAAATACTTTTAGTCCCTTTATGTGATCTGTATGAATATGTGTTACAAGTATATGTGATATATCTTTTGGATCAATGTTTAAATTAATTAAAGAATTTTCTACATAAGAACTGGTTGTTCCAAGATCAATTAATAATTTAACTTTATCTGTCATTAATAAGGTAGAATTACCTTTACTACCACTAGATAAAACACATACTTTCATTAGTATAATTTAAATGGATCTATTGGATCTCCACCTATTCTTACTTCATAATGAAGATGAGTTCCTGTTGAAGAACCACTATTTCCCATAGTTCCAATTACTTGTCCTTTTGATACTCTTTGACCAACTGATGTATAAACAGTATTCAAATGTCCATATTTAACAACCATTCCATTACCATAATTAACATATATAACATTACCATATCCACCACCACAAGTACTACCTAAATATCCTTGCCCTGGACATGAATTTACAACTTCTGTTACAACCCCACTACCAATTGAATATATTGGAGAACCAAATCCACTACCTGATATATCTATACCTGCATGTAATCTACCCCAACGATAACCAAAATAACTTGTTACTTTATATGTAGATATAGTTGGCCATCCCCAGTTACCTGAAACTTGTGCAGGAGTTCCTCCACCAGTATAACCATTTTCATATTTTTTTGTTCCTTTTAATACAACTTTATTTATAGGTTCAACTATAACTGTAGCATTTGTAATTATTGCAGGTTGTTCTTCACCATTTACATATTTAACTTTTGAAGTTACTCTTTGAACACCATTTACGCCCTCTGTTTGAGTTTTTGTTGAACCAACATATAAACTACTATCTTCTTTTTCAACTGTATCAAATGGTTTAGGCATATCCTCAACAACGTGTTTTTCAACTACTATACTAAAAATAGGATCAATAAGCGCTATACTAACTGTTTGTCCAACACTAAGAAGATTATTACTACTAGTAAATTCAGGATTAACTATTAAAAACTCTTCAATACCAAGTTGATTATTAAAAGCAACTGTTTCAATAGTATCACCTGGTTTTACTATATATTCTTCATCTTTATCTAAAGAACCAAATAACAGATATTTTGTTAATGTTGTCTCATCAGTAAATATAAGTTCATTTGTAGGAATAAGAGCTTCTTTAATATTTATAGTTTCATCTATATATATATTTTCTATTAAACTACCTGTTGTTTCTATTTCTTCTTGCATATCCTTTTCATATAGATCTACTTGTTTTGAATCTACAAAAACATTTAAAACCTTTTTAGTTGCTTTATCAAATAAATCTTTCTCTAATAAATTTATACTTTTTTCATTACCTTCTGAATCAGTTATAGTAACAACATACCCTTTAATAGTAAAACTTTTTTCTTCTTTTATTTTTTCATATATTTCTTTCTCAGACAAAACATTATCTGTATGTGTTACACACTTTTCTATATCTATTCCATTTGGAACATATACTTTATCAACATCATAGTCTTCTTTTAATTCTTTTTGTTCTTTATCAATATATTTTTCCAAAGAACTTTTAGAATTTATTGTACCTAATAATTTACCATCCAAATAAACATTATATACTTCTTTTGGAAAATCTTCATTTTCTTTAACAGTACCTGTAAATGTAATAATAATTAAAGATACTATTACCGATATTATTATAGGTATATATGATTTTAATTTATTCATTATTAAACTCCTTAATCTTCTTCTTTTGTATAATTTGAGAATGTACTTGTATTTTTCTTAAATAATAATTCTATAGTTGTTGTTGGTCCATTACGATGTTTTGCTATTATAAACTCACTTATAGATATATTTTTTTCCATTTTTGCTTCTTTATTGTAGTAATCATCTCTATAAAGAAATGCAACTATATCAGCATCTTGTTCTATAGAACCAGATTCTCTAAGATCACTCATAAGTGGTCTTTTATCATCTCTACCTTCAACGGCACGTGAAAGTTGTGCAAGCGCTATTACTGGAACATTAAGCTCCATAGCCATAGTTTTAAGTCCTCTTGATATTTCAGCAACCTCTTGTTGTCTATTTCCAGAATATTTATTACTACCTGATATTAATTGCAAATAATCTATAATAACTATCCCTAACCCATCTTTTGATGCTGAAAGTCTTCGACATTTACTTCTAATATCTCCAATTGTAATACCAGGAGTATCATCAATATAAATATTTGTATCCGCTATTTGGCTTATACCCTCGCTTAATCTTTTCCAATCATTATTGTCAAGTCTACCTGTTCTAAGCTTATTACCATCTATTTGGGATAATGAAGAGAACATACGTGTAACTAATTGTTCAGCATTCATTTCAAGATTAAATATTGCAACTGCTTTATTTGTAGTTTTTGCAATGTTAGTAGCAACATTTAACGCAAATGCTGTTTTACCCATTGCAGGTCTTGCTGCTATTATAATAAGTTCATTTTCATGTAATCCAGATGTTATTTTATCAATTTCATAGAAACCTGTTGCAAGGCCAGTTATTTCACCTTTTTGCTCTGCTAATTTTTCAAGATCAGATTGTGCTTTAAATACAACATCTTGTATTTTATGAAATTCTGATGTTCTACGTGTTTTTACTACATTTAAAATTTTCATCTCAGCGCTACTTAAAATATCATTAACATCCCCATCATCCATATAAGAAGTATTTGCAATATCATTTGATACATCAATTAATTTTCTAAGTATAGCCTTATCATGAACAATATTTATATAATAATCAACATTTGATGCACTTGGTACAGAATTAATAATTTCCAATAAATATTCTATATTACCTACACTAGATAAAGTTTTATTTTTTTCTAATCTATCAGTAACTATAGTAATATCTATAGGAACACCTTCATTATTAAGTTCTTCTAATACATCATAAATTTTCATATGAGCTTCTAGATAAAAATCATCTCTTGATAACTCATCACATATTTTTTGTAGTGCATATTTAGAAAGAAATGCTGAACCTATAACAGATTGTTCCGCAACCAAACTATATGGAATATTTCTTTTATCCATAATATACTACTCCTTTACTAAATTAATCCTTATATTTGCAATAACTTTTGAATGTAGTTCTACTTTAGCAATATGTACCCCAAGTGAACTAATTGAATCATTAATACTTATTTTCTTCTTATCTATTTTGTAACCCATACTAAACAATTTATCAGAAATTTGTTTAGTTGATATACTACCAAAAACTTTATCATCTTTACCCGTTTTTACCTTAAAAACTATATTTAACTTTTCAATTTCCTCTTTTATTTTTTTAGAATCTTCTATAATTTTATCTTCTTTGCTTTTTTTATCTGATAATTGATTATTAAGTATTTCATTACTTCTTTTAGTATACTTAATAGCATAACCATTTTTAATTAAATAGTTCTGTGCATAACCATCTTTTACCTCTTTTATTTCATCTTTTTTTCCTTGACCTTTTACATCTTTTATAAATATAACTTTCATAAAATCCTTCTTTCTTAAAAACAATTATGCATAATCATTATACAACATTTTAAAAAGAATGTCAGTACCTATCATATAAAATATTGTTTTACATTATTATAATAAATTAAAAAAAGAACAATTTTGTTCTTATTTTGTAAATGGTAATATTGCCATCATACGTGCTCTTTTAATTTGAATAGCTACTACTCTTTGATGTTTTGCACAAGTACCAGTAACTCTTCTTGGTAATATTTTACCTTTTTCATTTATATATTTACGTAAATCTTCTGCATTTTTATAATCTAAATCTTTACCAGCACATAGTTGACAAACCTTTTTTCTTTTTCTTCTAAATTCTGCCAAGGTTAATCCTCCTTTTCATAATATTTAAAATGCTATATCATCATCGCTTATTTCAATAGAATCACCAAAATCAGCAAATACTTCCTCACTCATATCAGTTGTTTGATTACTATCATTATTAAAAGCAAAGTCTGATGGTGTTACATCATTTTCTACTCTACTTTGAGCTTGTGATTTTGTTTCTAAAAATTGAACATTGTCAGCTACTACATCAGTTGTATAAATACGTTGTCCATCTTTCTCATAACTTCCTGTTTGTATTCTACCTTCAACAGCGATTAAACTTCCTTTTGTAACATATTTTTTTACATTTTCTGCTTGCTTTCTCCATACAATAATATTTATGAAGTCTGCTTCTCTTTGACCATTTTGATTTTCAAATGGTCTATTTACTGCTAAAGTAAACCTTGCACTTGGCACATTACTAGCAGTATATCTTAATTCTGGATCTCTAGTTACACGTCCGATTAATACTACTTTATTCATATTACACCTACTTTTCAATTATTTATCAAGTTTTACAATTAAGTGACGAATTATATCTTCACTTATTAATGCTAATCTATCAAATTCATTAATTGCTTCTATATTTGATTCAACATTAATTAGAAAATAATATCCACTTTTATGTTTATTTATTTCATATGCTAATTCTTTTTGACCCATTTCTTTAGAACTTAGTACTTTTGCACCATTTTCAGTTAAGATAGTCTCAAATTTTTTAAATGTATCTTGAACTGCTTTCTCTTCTAAATCAGGTCTTACAATGAATAAAATTTCATATTTCATTTTGACACCTCCCTTTGGACTAATGGCCTACATAATAGGCAGAGAGTAAATAATTACTCGCAGAATTATTATAACAGATTGAGTCTTTATTGTAAATAATAATATTGATTTTTAGTTATAATATGATATACTTATATTAGTTGAAAGGCACATATTATGAATAAGAAAGCTATGAAATATATAATTATTTTATTATTTATACCATTAATTATATTATTTATTATTCGTATTACAAATTATAATAAGATTAATAATATGGACACTTCTTATAATGGTATTGATATTCCAAATTATAAAAATGATAAAAACAATATAATAAAAAGAAGTGATCATTATATATATTTAAGTGTTTTTAGTTTAGTATTTATATCTGGAGGAGTATATTTATATATAAAATCAAAAAGAGGATTATAATCCTCTTTTTTTATACATTAAATCTAAATACACAAATGTCACCATCTTGCATTATATAATCTTTACCTTCAAGTCTCATTTTTCCAGATTCCTTTGCACCTTTTTCACCATTATATTTTTGGTAATCAGAAAAAGATATAACTTCTGCTTTAATAAAGCCCTTTTCAAAATCACTATGTATTAATCCTGCACATTGTGGAGCTTTCATTCCTTTTCTAAATGTCCATGCTTTTACTTCTTTTTCACCAGCAGTAAAATATGTTTCTAATCCAAGTAATGTATAAGTTGCTTTAATTAATTTATCTAATCCACTTTCATTAACTCCAAGTTCTTTTAAAAATAAAATTTTATCTTCTTCGTCAAGTTCACTAAGTTCACTTTCAACTTTTGCACATAACATTACAATTTGTGAATTTTCTCTTTCAGCATATTCTTGAACTTTTTTAACATAATCATTGCCTGATTGAATATCATTTTCTATAACATTTGCAACATAAATTATTGGTTTCTTAGTAAGTAATTTAAATGACTTTAATATTCTTTCTTCATCTTCATTATATTCTAAATTTCTAGCAGGGATATTTTTTTCTAATGCCAGTTTAATTTTTTTTAATAAAGAAACTTCAAATAATGCATCCTTATCTTTTGTAGTTATAGCTTTTTTTTCTATTTTAGATAACCTAGATTCTATTATTTCCATATCAGATAAGATTAATTCTAAATTTATTATTTCTATATCTCTTATTGGATCAGTATTACCTTCAACATGTGTTATATTAGTATCATCGAAACATCTAACAACTTCACATATACAGTCAACTTCCCTTATATGCGATAAAAATTTATTTCCTAAGCCTTCACCTTTTGATGCGCCTTTAACTAAACCAGCAATATCAGTAAATTCAAATGAAGTTGGTACAACTCTTTCTGGCGATACCATATCTTTTAATACTTCAAGTCTTTTATCAGGAACAAATACAATTCCAACATTAGGTTCTATAGTTGCAAAAGGATAATTTGCAGCTAATATATTTTTCTTAGTAATAGCATTAAATAAGGTTGATTTCCCAACATTTGGAAGACCAACTATTCCTGCTGTTAATCCCATAAAAATACCTCATTTCTTCTAATAGTATATCATATTAGTTAATTATGTTCTACTTATAAATTATTCTTTATTTAAAAATGCACTACATAGTGCATTATATAACTGGATATACATTTGGTCCTATTGGAGCTCTTAAAATATACCAAGATATTATTATAAATAACCATAATATTGTTGTAGCTATAAAATATGGAGTTAGTAATTTATAACATTTTTTTATACTAAAATCATTTTTACTATAAAGTCCAATAAAACCTAAAAATATTACAAAATATGGAAATAATGGTGTTATTATACTTGATACTGAAGATGCTAATCTAAATATTGCCAAAGTAAATTCTGGTGTTATATTTGACTTCATAAACATAGGAATAAGCATTGGAGCAAAAATTGTCCACTTGGATGATATTGATGTAAGAAATATATTTGAAACAAATATTGCTATAAATGATAAAATAATAAGTAATATAAGTGAGAAGCCACCCTTTTCAATTAAATTAAATAAATTTATTACTATAACATTACCAATATTTGAATATTTAAATATTGCAATAAATTGAGATGCAGCAAAAATTAATATTAACATCTCTCCTATACCATTTAAACTATTTGAAAGTAATTTAATTATATCCTTATCAGATTTAATCTGTTTTGTACTTAAACCATATATTAAAGAACAAATAACTATTGATATTGATACTATATATAGTATTCCATTTACGAATGGAGAATTTGCACCAAATAGCTGGTTTACATATAAATCTTGACTTGTATCTAATAAAGCACCTGATAATGGTAAATTTGGTATTATTGAATAAACAAAAAATATAATCATTATTATTAGTGCTATAAAACTATTTCTCAAACCTAATTTATCATTTTTTTCATTTACTTCTATTTCTTCTTCACCAATCCTAACAGGTCTAGTTCTAGCAATTATCTCAGTCATAGTAGATAATAATAGAGCTAAAAGAAGTGTAGATATTACTATAAAAAACAAATTACCAGTATAACCATATACATAATCTGAATCTATAATATTAACAGATGATTTAGCTAATTCTATTAAACTATAATCTAATGAAGTAATAAATAGATTTATATTTTCACCAACAGCTGTACTAACAAAGGCCATTGTCATACCTACAATTTGACTTCTTTTATATTCAGTAAATAATATTGCTGCTATTGGAATCATTATAACAAATGACAAATCTGTACTAAAACCTAATACTATACAAAATAAAGAAAATATAAAAAATGCTGTTCTTCTTGGAATAACTTTTGCAATTTTAGAAAATATTGATTTAAAAAATCCAACCTTTATACCAAAACCAACTGATGCAAGACCAATTATCAAAGTTCCTAATGGCATAAATTTTAAAAAATTATTAATACACTCTCCAAATATAAATTTAAAACCTTCCATACTAATTAACGATTCTACAGTTACTACTGATGTAGTAGTTGCAAGTGATGGAGATATTTCAACAGAAGTTCCTTGAAAATTTAATAATGATAATATAAAGCTAAGTATGATAGTTATTAAACTTAGAATTACAAAAAACCATACTGGATGAAGTTCTCGTTTTTTAGCTAAATTTTCCATTATCTCACCTCTAATACCTTTTTTAATTTTTTATTAAATTCAACTCTTGGAAGCATTATTACTCTTCCACAATTTATACATTTAATTTTTATATCTACACCTATTCTAATTATTTCCCATTCATTTGATCCACATGGATGTTGCTTTTTCATTACAACTTTACTACCTAATTTATAATCATTTTTCATAATGTACCTCTACTTGTGGATATGGAATTTTAATATTATTCTTATCTAATGTCAATTTTATTTGTTTAATTATTTTTCTTCTTACATCATATTCATCTTTTGCACTTGTCTTAGTTGAAATTAATATATCAACTGAAGATTGTGATAAAGACTCTACACCATTAATAACAATTTTATCTTTAAGTCCAACTATAGTGTCATTTAATTTATCAAATAAATCTTGCAATACCTTTTCAACTTTTTTAATATCTGATTCATATGAAACTGATACTATTATTTTAACCCATACATCACATAAACTATAATTTGTTACTTCACTGATAGTTCTATTAGATATTATCTTAACCTGACCAGTTGCAGATTTAAGTCTAGTAGTTTTTAAATTAAGTGATATTACTTCACCTTTAAATCCATTTATTTCAACTATTTCTCCAATAGCAAATTGACTTTCTAAAATTATTGTTGCTCCAACTAGTAAATCTTTAAGTAAATCTTGAAAAGCAAGACCAATAACCAAACTTACTGCTCCGACACCTGCAACTAATGCACTTGTATTAACTCCTAAGATTTGCAATATACTAAGTATTACAATAATTATAATTATTGTCTTTATTGTATTTTTTAATAAAATTAATACTGTCTCACGACTTCTTTTTTCATGTTTAGTCAAATTTTTATTCATCTTAATTTTGCCATTTAAAAATATATTAATAATTAAATCTAATATAACTGCTGAAAGTATAATTATAATAGGTAAATATATTTTTTGTGATATATCTATATTAAATATATTCATTAAATCCTCCAATTACTATTAATTAATATCTATATTCATTATTTCAAGTATTCTATTTAAATCTTGAACATTAGTAAATTTAATAACAAGTTTATTATTATTTATTTTTACATTAGTTCCAAGTTTTTCTTTTAAATCTTGTTCTATATATTTATACTCATTATTACTTTTACTATTTTTAATATTTTTTACTGTTCTTTTATACTCGCAATTAGATGTAATTTCCTCAAGTGAACGAACACTAAGATCTTCTTTAATAATTTTATTTGCAAGTTCTTCAACTTGAGTAATATCTTCAAGTTTACTCAAAACTCTTGCATGACCCATTGATATCTTATTTTCTAAAACAAGATTTTGAACAGATGCTGGAAGTCTTAATAATCCTAACATATTTGTAATATAACTTCTACTTTTACCTATTTTTTTTGAAAGTTCATCTTGAGTTATATTTAATGAATCAATTATATTTTTATATGCCTTTGCTTCTTCTATTGCACTTAGATTTTCCCTTTGTAAGTTTTCTAAAAGTGCTATCTGCATCATTTCATCTGATGTATAATCTTTAACTATTGCAGGTATAGTATTAAGACCCGCTAATTTTGATGCTCTATACCTTCTTTCACCTGCTATTATTTCATAACCCTTTATACTTTTTTTTACTATAATTGGTTGAAATACTCCATGTTGTTTTATTGATTCAGCTAATTCATTTAATGCATCTTTATCAAATACCTTTCTTGGCTGATATGGATTAGGTCTTAAATCATCTAAAGATAATTCTATAATTTCATTATTCGTTTTAGCATCTCTAATTATATTTTCTTCAAATGCACTAAAGTCTAAATTTTCATCATTAAATAATTGTTCTAATCCTCTACCTAGAGCTCTTCTCTTCTCTTGCATTTCTTTCAATAACCTCCTTTGCTAAATTTATATAAGCTTCAGTTCCCCTACTTGTAGGATCGTAATTTATAATTGGTTTACCATGTGATGGTGCCTCTGTTAATCTTATAAGTCTTGGTATTATAGTATCGTATACTTTTTCTCTAAAAAATCCACGAACATTTTCTACTACTTCAAGGCCTAAATTTGTTCTAGAATCAAGCATAGTAAGCACAACACCTTCTATATCTAAACTTGGGTTTAATTTTTTTCTTGCTAATTTTATAGTATTAAGTAATTGCATTATACCTTCAAGTGCAAAGTATTCACATTGAACAGGTATTAATACAGAATCACTAGCAGTTAATGCATTTGTTGTAAGTATTCCAAGAGAAGGTGGACAATCTATTAAAATATAATCGTAATCATTCCTTACTGAATTTAAAACTCTTTTTAGCTGTGAACCTTTTGAAAAGTTAGAGTCTTCTTTTATCTTATCTAAAAATTCTATATCAATTCCTGCTAAATTAATAGTTGCAGGTATAACATATAAATTTTTAAAGTTAGTTTTTCTAATTGATTGTTCAGGTTCTATATTTCCTAATAGTGCATCATAAATACTGCAAGATAAATCTCCCTTTTCAATTCCAACACCAGTAGTTGAATTGCCTTGTGGATCTAAATCAACAAGTAATGTTTTTTTGCCTAATATTCCTAAAGATGCGGCAAGATTTATACTAGTTGTTGTTTTACCAACTCCACCCTTTTGATTTACCATTGATATAATTTTACCCATTACAACACATCCTCATATTTAGTCACTATATAACATTTTATCAAAAAAATAATTATTTTTAAATGATTTAAAGAAAAAAAAAGAAAAAATTAAGTTTTAGTATTCTGTGATATAATTATAATGGATGTGATATAATGGCTGGAACTATTACTCATGCTTATTTTGCAAGAGATGTTTATGATAGTTTAAATAAAGATATTAAGTCAAAACTTGATAATTCTTATAACAATATGATGACTTATGGACAAGGTCATGATATATTTTATTTTTATTTTGCTCCTAGTTTTAAAAGTAAGTTAATTAGAAAGTGTGGGCAAACTTTTCATAAAACTAATACAAAAGAGTTTTTTATTAATATGATTAATTATGCTAAATTAAATAATTTACAAAATG
This sequence comes from uncultured Bacilli bacterium, assembly GCA_947589275.1. GTDB lineage: Bacteria > Bacillota_I > Bacilli_A > RF39 > UBA660 > CAG-433. Next base: position 21,153 of record CANQAQ010000005.1, read on the forward strand.
ATAGTAATGTCTTATCTTATATATATGGTTATATTTGCCATTATGCACTAGATCTTACTATTCATCCTTATGTAACATATAAAGGTGGTATATTTAAAAATAATAATAAAGATACATATAAATATAACTCTAAACATAGTGATATAGAAACATATATAGATTGTTATATGATTAGTAAAAGAGAGCAAATATTACCTAATAAATTCAAAGTTTATAAATTTTGTTTTAATAATACTAAACCTAATAATAATTTAAAAAATATAATAAATAATACATTTTTTAAAACATACAGAATTAAAAATATTTCAAAATACTATTTTAGAAGCATAAAAATTATGAGATTTTTATATTGGTTAATGAGATATGATCCATATAAATTAAAAAATAAAATCTATAAAACTATAGATTCATTTACTAGTTCAAAGACTAAAAAAATGTATCCAATATCATACGCATACAACTTAAATAATAATCCATATTATTTAAATACCATAAGAAAAAAATGGTGTCATCCAAGATATAATAAAGAAATATACTATGATTCTTTCTTCGATTTATATAATAAAGCTTTATATGAAGCACTTAAATTAATAGATGCGACAAATATGGTATTATTTAATAATAAAAATATAAATTATTTAGATAAGTATTTTCTTAATTTATCATTTTTAAGTGGTAAAGACTGTGACGATAAAACCAAAAATAAATATTTTGAATATTAAAGAATAAATTATATATTTAAAACCAATATAATAATGGTGATAATATGTTTAATGGTTTTAAAATAATTGATAAAGATTATATTTATCTTTATTTAGATAATAATTATGAATTTGCATCTGACATTAATACAAAAGAACAAAAAGAAGGCAAAATTATTAATGATACCATTTCATTTTTGAACAACCATAATCTTTCATTTAATAAAAGATTATACTATGTATCTAATGGCATAGTAATAGGATATATAAATAAATATAATCTAGATAAAAATATCCATTAATATGAATATTATTTTTAATAAATTCTATAAGAAAAAGCCCTATATATAGGGCTTTTAAAATACTGAAAATAATTTTAACGTTTACTAAATTGTGGTGCTTTACGAGCTTTTTTAAGACCTGGTTTCTTACGTTCTTTTATTCTAGAATCACGAGTTACAAATCCTTTAGCTTTTAATATTTTTCTAAAAGATGTTTCTGATTCTGGATCAGTATTTTTGTCATATTCTAGTAATGCTCTTGTTATACCTAAACGAATAGCTCCAGTTTGACCTTGGAATCCTCCACCTTTAACATCTGCTACTATATCGAATTTATCAGCAGTATTTGTTGCTTCAAGTGGTTGTTTTAAATCCATAACTAAAGTTGGAAAAGGTAAATATTCGTTAACATCTCTTCCATTTATAGTAATATTACCTTTACCAGATGTCATTCTTACTTTTGCAATAGATGTTTTACGATGTCCTGTACCATAATATATCTTACTTGCCATGTTTAATCCTCCTTAGTCTACTTTCATTTCTTTTGGTTGCTGAGCAACTTGCTTGTATTCAGAACCTCTATATACAAATAATTTCTTGCCCATTTTACGACCAAGTCTATTATGAGGAAGCATTCCTTTAATAGCTCTTTCCATCATTTCTTCAGGATATTTTTCTAACATTACTTTAGCTGTTCTTTCTCTTAAGCCACCAGTATAACCACTATGATTATAATAAATTTTGTCTTCAAGTTTGTTACCAGTTAATTTTACCTTATCAGCATTGATTATAATAACATAATCTCCACAATCAACATTTGGTGTATAAATTGCTTTGTGTTTACCACGTAATACTGATGCTGCTTTTGTAGCTACACGACCTAAACTAATTCCAGTAGCGTCTATTACGTACCAATCACGTTTAATATCGGCTGATTTTGCCATAAATGTTTTCATTTTCTTTTCCCTTTCTCATTCATAAATCAACTTCCCAGGGTCGATTTATATGTGGGGTTTAACTAAATGTACCAATTAAAATTCTACTAAATTTTATTTTATATGTCAATAAATATTAATAAAAATCGCTATTTTTCAGCGATTTTTATAGTAATCTTTTTAACTTTTGACGAATAATTTACTTTTGTATCATTTCCCTTTACCTTAATTTCAACTTCATGCTCACCAACATCTAAGTCTTTAAGATCAATATATGCTTCTACTGATGTAGAATCTATCTTACTTATAACAGAGTCAACACCTTTTAATATTATTGTTGCATATTTACTATCTTCATCCGTTGCTTGAACACTATATTTTGGATTTAAATTTATATAACCAATTCTTACACCAGATAACTCAGTTGTTGATTCATCATCAAGTTCTATATTTATATTAACTGTATTAGATGATAACTCTCTTATACCAGATGGCTTCTTTATAGTTTTTGTATATTGTTTAGAATCTTTTAAATCACTAACATCAACACTGATTTCAATATTTTCAGTTTGTCCTAAAGTTTGTGAATCACCATAAATAGTTACAGTATCTATGCTTGTTGTTATACTCTTGATTGCTTTACCAAATACAACATTACCTTTAGTTACAACCTTTATTGGTACTTCTTTACTAGGAGATTCTATCTCTATTGTACAATTAACTTTATTTGGAACCATTTCAACATTGATTGGTTTACCATTATCATCATATGCTACTAATGGTACATCTTTTAAAGTATTAGTCCCTGCTTTAGGATCTATCATATTATTTATATTAACTAATGCTTTAATTTTTGATACCTTTGCAAGATTTCCTTCGGTACCTTTAATAATTACCTCATTTGTATCTAATTTAACACTATTTATTGCAAGTTTAGTATCTAAATTTTTTAAATTAATAACATCATAATCTATAGTTCTAGTTTCAGACTTTTTAGTACTTACTACAACAGTTGCAACAGATGGATCTAACTTATATTCAACAGATGTTATTGATTGTTTATATTTTAAATTAACTTTATGTACTCCTGGTTTTAAATCACTTAAATCTACTGTTACCTCTTGAGCAGGTAATTGTTTTGCTAAATATAAATTAGCTTTAGTACCAATCATTGTTATATCAACTGTATCTGGTAATCCCTCAATAACATATTCTTCATCATTGTAAGAAGCTGTTACAGGCATACCATATATTACTTCTGCATTAGTCTCAAGTAATGTTGTACTTCTTGTATCTACAATGAAAAAAATTATTATTGCTAGTATTAATGATATTATTATCATACTATTTTTTTTCGCTAAAACAGCTTCTAGTGGTTTATCAGTTATTTTTAATTTATTTCCAATAAATACAAAAAACTTAGTTATAGGTATTATAATTTTCTTATCTATAAATTTAAATATATTTTTAAACACATTCTTAATTAATTTCATCGATATCATCCTCCTCAAAGCTTTCAGTAACAAAAGTTTCTGATTTAGGCATTAATTCATCTAATATCATTAATTTTAACTCATCAACGGATAAATTATAATTCAATTTACCACCAACTGCTAGAGAAACTCTTCCAGTTTCTTCTGAAACAACTATAGCAAGACAATCAGATTCTTCAGATATTCCAATTGCTGCTCTATGACGTGTACCTAATCTTTTACTAAATTTCATATCTACTGTTGTAGGAAATACTGCTCCAGCGCAAGTTATTTTATCACCTTGTATAATCACACCTCCATCGTGTAGTGGATTATCTGGGAAAAATATTGCAACTAATAATTCATTTGATATTTCAGCATATAATTTTTTACTTCTTTCAATATACTCTGATAAACTTGTATCTCTTTCAATAACAATTAATGCTCCAATTCTATTTTTTCTTAAATAATCTATAGCAATTCCAAGTTCAGACACTAACTTTTCACGTTCAGTTGTTGTTAATACTTTATGTCTACCAAGTAACTGACTTCGACCAAGTTGTTCAAGAACAGTACGTATTTCTGGTTGAAATATAATTATTATTGCAAGTGGTCCCCAAGCTATAACATATTCAAATAATAATCCGATAGTAACAAGTCCAAAATAATCACTTAAAACTTTTAATATTATTATAGCTAATATTCCCTTAAATAACATTGAGAACTTAACATTCTTTCTTATATTTTTTAAAATATTATATAATATTATCCATACTAGACATATATCTATAATTTTTTTTACTATATTTAAAATTCCTTCTAAACTCATAAATCCTCCTAAAGAACATTATTCTTTTTACTTTTTATTAAAATAATCATTACTGCAATTAATATTATAATTCCAATTGCTGCTATTACAATATATGAATATTCAAAACTATATTTTTTATCATTAACACTTATATTAATTTCATCTTGTATATCTTCTTCTATATATGTAAGCTTAATATCACTTAGATCTTCATTTTTTCTTATTTCCCAAGTATATTTATTACCATTAACAGTCTTTGCATTATTATCTACAACTTTAAATGGTACTTCTATAGTAACATCTATACTATCATATATTGGTGTAGTTGGGGAATTTCCACCAAGTGCCACTTTTTGATTTGCATTAATAGTAACATAATCTTCATCCCTCGTAATTATAATATCATCAAATATATCATTTGAAAAATCTTTAGCATAATCTTCTATACTATTATAAGTAGCACTAGCATTTGCAGTAGTATCAGATCCATCGTCATCATAATTAAATAAATATTTATCTTTGTCTTTAGAAAACATATTAAATAAATAATTAACTGCTTGAGAGCCTTTTAATTTTGTTCTTGATTCTAATCTATTTGTTTTTTCCGTTGCAATTACATTTTCATTAACTGATAAATCTTCATTTATAGAAATATCATATTGTACTGAACAACCAGATGTAACTATTATAAATATAAATATAAATATTATTCTTAATTTATTTTTTAACATAATTCACCTACTAGTACCTTAAAAATTATATCATATTTTTTTACTTTTTCATACATGTAAATAAAAAGAAAGCAAATAACTTGCTTTTTATTATTTCTTAGAAGATATTAGTATAATCATCTTCATTAATATTTTCTGAATTATTCATATTATTTAACTTTTTCATTATATTATCAAGTTCATCTTCATATGAATTTTCTTCCTTTTTATCAGCTACATTATTTTCATTTTTATTTTCAATGTTACTAAATAATATTTCGGATAATTTTTTATCATTTTTATATTGAATATCATTTTTAATTTCATTATCAATATTTAATGCATTAGAATTACTAGATATTTCATCCATTATATTAGTAGGAATATTTATATCATTAGTAGTATTATCTTCAGCATCATTACCTAAATTTACTGATTCATTATTATCTACGTTAGTATTTAAATCTACTAAAGGAGTATTTAATTCACTTAGGGGACTATCCAAATTTAAAGAATCTTGATTATCTATATCATTATTTAAATCAAAATCTAAAGGAGCTGCATTATTCGAAATAAAGTTTTCAAATTCATTTTCAGAATTTACATTACCTTCAGTATCTTTATCTTTTTCTTCATTTTTATCTTCATTAGTTTCATTAACAACTTCAGGTGTAGTATCATTAGTACTATCTTCCTTTGTTTCTTCTTTATTGTTTTGGGAAGCAATAACAAGATTTACTTCATTTTTATCAATAGCCTCTTCTATTATATCTTTTTTTATATTTTCTGGAACTTGATCTTTATTCTTAATATCTTTTCTTACTCTTTTATTTTTAACACTATTATCAATTAGATATCCTATAAGAACAAATATCAAAAATATACAAACTCCAATTAATATATTTGTATTTTTGTTAATAAAATTCATAACAGTATCTATAATTGCATTAATATCCATATATGTACCCTCTCTTTATTCTTTTATATCTACTATAAAGTTATTTTATCACTAAATAAAATTTTTTTCAATACAATTTATTATTTTAATAAAAAAGAAGAGATATTTTTATATATACTCTTCCATTAATACAATTTCTTTTTTATCTAGGCTTTTTTGTACATCTATTATTCTTTGATTACTAGATCCTCTAAATTTAAGTGATAAATTCTTTTTTGAGATAACAAATCTACCATCAACTATAACATCAATGTAAGACAATAGCTCCTTAGTTTCATCCCATTGTTCACTCATTTTTAATATATCATTATCAAATAAATAACCAGAATATACCCATATACTTTTATTAGGAAATTCTTTTTTTACTCTTCGAATAAGATTTAAAATGCCTTTTTGATTTACATATTCAAAAGGTTCTCCACCTAAAATAGTTATACCACTTACAAAATCATTTTTTAAATATTCTATTATTCTTTCTTCTTCCTTTTCAGTAAACTTCTTGCCATAATTAAAATCCCATGCTTCTTTATTAAAACATCCTTCACAATGATGTGTACATCCACTTACAAAAAGAGAAATCCTAACACCTGGTCCATTAGCTACATCATATTCTTTTATATCTGCATAATTCATATAACTTATCCTATAAATGTGTTACTCTTGACTTTATTTCTTTTGTCTTTCCTTCATTCCAGAAATTTTCGCCTAAATAACCACAAGTTCTTCTTGTAACATTCATCTTTGAATGATCTTTATTTCCACAATTTGGGCATTCCCATTCATTATCATCATTTATTATTATTTCACCATCAAATCCACATACATGGCAGTAATCTGATTTAGTATTAAACTCAGCATACTGAATATTATTATAAATAAATTTTATTAACTCTCTTAATGCATCTAAATTATTTTGCATATTTGGTATTTCAACATATGATATACAACCACCAGAAGATATTGGTTGAAACTGACTTTCAAATTTTAATTTGCTAAATGCATCTATTTTTTCTCTTACATCAACATGATATGAATTTGTATAATATCCTTTATCTGTTATATCTTTGATACTTCCAAATTTTTCTTTATCAATTTTTGCAAACCTATAGCATAAACTTTCTGCTGGAGTACCATATAAAGCAAACCCAAGTCCAGTTTCTTTTTTCCATTTATCACATGCACTTCTTAAATATTTCATTAATTTAATTGCAAATTTTTCACCTTCTGGTTCTGTATGAGAAACGCCTTTAACTAATTTTGTTGTTTCATATACACCAATATAACCTAAAGATAAAGTAGAATAACCACCTTTTAATAGCTTATCTATTTTTTCACCTTTTTCTAATCTTGCAATTGCACCATATTGCCAGTGAACAGGTGATACATCAGAAGATGTTCCAAGTAATGCATGATGTCTACACATTAATGCTTCTTTACATATTTCAAGTCTTTCATCCAAAATTTCAAAAAATTTATCTTCATTTCCCTCAGACAATATACCTATTTGTGGTAAATTTATTGAAACAACACCTTGATTAAATCTTCCTTCCCATTTATAATTTCCTTTTTCATCTTTCCATGGAGATAAGAAACTTCTACATCCCATTGGACTAAATACATTACCTTCATATATTTCTTTCATTTTCTTAGCAGAAATATAATCAGGATACATTCTCTTAGCAGAGCATTTACAAGCAAGTTCAGTTAAATAATCATATTTACCACCTTGAAGACAATTAAGTTCATCAAGAACATAAACAAGTTTAGGAAAAGCTGGTGTAACATAAACACCCTTTTCATTTTTTATTCCTTGATATCTTTGTTTTAATATTTCTTCAATTATCATTGCATTTTCTTCTATATATGGATCATCTTCTTCAAGCCTTAAAAATAAAGTTACAAAAGGAGATTGTCCATTAGTAGTCATAAGAGTATTAATTTGGTATTGAATAGTTTGAACACCTGCAGATAATTCATCTTTAAGTCTTTCCTTTGCTATTGAATCTATTTGTTTTTTTGTTAACTCTTTCCCAAATTTTTCAGTTAGTTTCTTTTGAAATTTTTCATAACTTTTTCTTAAATATTTTCCTAAATGCTTCATATCTACTGATTGTCCACCATATTGATTACTTGCTACTGCTGCAATTATCTGTGTTGTAACAGTACATGCAACTTGGAATGATTTAGGGCTTTCAATCATTTTACCATTCATAACTGTACCATTATCAAGCATATCGCTTATATTTATAAGACAACAATTAAATATTGGTTGTATAAAATAATCCGCATCATGAAAGTGAATTATACCTTCTTTATGAGCTTTAGATATCTTTTCTGGAAGAATTATTCTATCAGTTAAATCTCTTGAAACTTCTCCTGCTATATAATCTCTTTGTGTAGATGCAAGCATTGTATTTTTATTTGAATTTTCTTCTGCAAGTTCTTTATTTTCACCTTTAATTAATCTTAAAATTGATTCGTCAGTTGTATTTGATTTTCTTACAAGAGCTCTTGTATATCTATAAATTATATATTCTTTTGCAAGAGTAAACTTCTTGATTTCCATTAATTTTCTTTCTATTTCATCTTGTATATCTTCAACAAGCATCCTTTTCTTTTTTAATCCTTCAATATATTTAATTATATTTTCTATTTGTCTATCAGAAGCTTGTTCTTTTTCATCAACCTCAGCATTTGCTTTTTGTATAGCAATTTTTATTTTTGAACGATCATAATCAATTATACGCCCATCTCTTTTTACTACCTTCATAAACTTACTCTCCTATTCTTTACAATTTAAATTGTATCATAGTTTTTTTAAATTAAGTGTTGCATTTGCAACAAAAATAAAATATAATTAATTTATATATTATTAAATGTTTCGGAGGCGTTGAAAATGAATGGAATTACTATATTTAATGGTATAGAAGATAAAGATGTAAAGAATATGTTAAATTGTTTCGAAGCAAGAACAATTTCATACAAAAATGGAACTACAATAGTTTCTAATCTTGCTAATACAAATATAATTGGAATAATGTTAGATGGTAGTTCAAATTTAATAAAATTAGATTATAATGGAAATAGAACTATAATTGAAAAACTAGAAAGAGGATCTGTGTTTGGTAAAGTTTTTCTACCATTAAGTGATGAACTATCAGTAATTGCAACAGATGAATGCACTGTAATAACTTTTGATTATGAACACATAACTAAAAGATGCAAAAAATCTTGCCCATATCATAGTAAACTTATTGATAATATGATTCAACTACTAACAGATAAAATTGTAGATATGAATAATAGAATTGATATATTAACAAAAAAAACAATAAGAGAAAAACTACTTGAATATTTTAAAGTAATTGAAAAAGAAAAATTATCAAAAACATTTAAGTTAAATTTAAATTTTACTGAACTTGCAGATTATTTTGGTGTAGATAGAAGTGCACTTATGCGAGAAATTAAAAATTTAAAAACAGAGGGGTTTATTGAAGCAAAATCTAATAAAATAACTTTACTATATTAGATTTTAGATTTAAATATTAATGTACATACTAAATCAATTATAAAAAGAATACATAGTATATATGTTATAAACTTTGGTATTTTTAAAATTATTTTATCCATCCATGGTTTTACTAAATACAAAAATCCTATTGATAAAACCGCCCATAGACACGATACATCAAGTGCAATATACTTTCCAAAATGATACTTATGATCAGAATAATCCCAAAACGTTCTATTAAATATTAATTCAAGAATATTACCACCAATATATTCAGTAATTGTTAAAATAATAGTTATTATTAAAATAAATAATAATATTTTATAAAATTTATTTATTTTTAATTTATTAAAAATTAATTTATGTATATATATTATCAATACTACACCAATTCCATATACAGGTGTCCAATAACCATATAAAAATCCACTCTCTAAACTCCAATCATTAATTACGTATATTATAGTCTCAAGAAAATGACCAATTATTGAGAAAATAAAAAAGTAATTTAAATAATACATATAATCACCTTATAAATATTATTTACATTGATATAAATTTTATTCTAAATTTAGTTCAAACATTAAAACTTGTTTCATCAATAAATTTATAGTTTGTTCTATACTTTAATTGCCTAACTAATTTAAATAAAGCATTATCTTTTTCTTTTGCTTCAAGCATAATATCAATATTAGTTTCATATTTTTTTACTTTATTTATAAAATTTATAAAATCTTCACAAAATATAAAATCATTATGTGATCTATAGTCTTTTCTAGTATTATTTTTTGGTGATGAAAAATGCATTTTTGGAGTTATTTCTTTCCATGTATTTAATATATCACCCAATATAACATCAATATCTTTACATGGATTACATATTTGATGATGGTAATCTAAAACAAAAGGAATATTAAGTTTTTTACATATCTTTAAAACATCATCTGGATTATAAATTTTATCATCATTTTCTAAAGCAATACAATTCTGGATATATTTTGGTAACTTTTTAAAATTATTAATAAATCTACTTATTGACTTTTCTTTTCCAAAGACACTACTTCCAACATGAAGTACTATAATCTTATTTTTTATTTTTAATGCATTTAATATATTATAATGATATTCAAGTATTCTAATTGTATTTTCTAATACATCCATATTTGTACTATTAAGTACACAAAACTGATCCGGGTGTACATCTACTCTCATATTACTATCATTAATTAATTTAGATATTTTATCATAATACATTCTATATTTATTAATATACTCAAATTGTACTTCTTTATGGGTTGCAAGTGGTATTAATTTAGATGTTAATCTATAAAAATGTATATTATTTTTTATATTATAATTAATAACTTTTATTAAATTTTCAAAATTAGATTTTACTATTTTATCTATTTTTTCATAATCTTTTTCTTTTTTAAAATTAGTATATGTTATAGTACTAGATGTTGTAATATTATCAAGAGTTTTACTTATTGCAACATACCCAAGTCTTATTATCATTTTATTCACCATTATTATTATGATATAAAATAAAAAAGTTATAAAAATTTTTATAATTATAAACTTTTAATAAATTTTTAGCATATTATAAAAATATGTTATAATGAACATATAAAGGTTAAGGTGTGGAAAATGGAAAAAGGAAAATTAATTGTTGTTGAAGGTGCTTGTGATGGCATTGGAAAAACAACTCAATATGAAATGTTATGTAAGCACTTACAAACTGATGGTTTTGAAATTGCAAATCATCACTTTCCATCTTATGGAACTTATCAAGGTGCACCTGTTGAAAAATACTTAAAAGGAGAATTTGGACAACCAAGTGAATTATCTCCATATTTTATAAATAGTTTATATGCTAATGATAGAGGTATAACTTGGTATACTAGTTTAAAACAATTATATGAACAAGGAAGAATTATTTTACTAGATAGATATACTACATCAAGTCTTATTTATCAATCTGCACTTATTGAAGATATAGAACAAAAGAAGAAATTTATAGATTATGTTATAGACTTTGAATATAATAAAATTGGAATTAAAAAACCTGATAATGTTATTTTCTTGTATGCACCATTTGATATAGTTACAGAAATTAGGAAAGCAAGAAAGCAAAATGAAGGTATAGCAAATGATATTCATGAAAGTAATTTGGAGTTTATGAAAAAAGTTTATGAGAATGCTATGTTCATTGCAGATTATTTATCTTGGGATAAAGTTCAATGTAACGATGGTGATAAAATGAGACCAATAAATGATATTCATGATGAAATATATAATTTAGTTAAGAAAAATAAAATTTAAAACAAACTATCTTACTAATCAATTTTATTTTATAAATGTTTATTAAAGTTGAGTATTTAATAATTACTTGACTTTTTTATATCGTTAAAAAAACTAACATTTCTGTTAGCTTTGATTAATAATATAAAAAATTTTATATTTTTTTATCTATCATATATCCTAAAGTAAGGAATACACTAGCTTTATAAAATAATATTATTAACATTTATCATCATATTTACTTAATTTAATACTATTTTGTTTTAGTAGTTCAAGCTGATTTTTAGTTAAATTTTTCTTATTTATAACTATTTTAAATGCATACTTTTTTAACCAATCCTCGGTCGCAATACAATATCCATCTATTCCATATTTATTTCCCCAACTATTTTCAATTTTATATTTTACTGCTTTATTATCTATTATATTAACACCTGTTATAAGCATACTATGAGCATTAGTAATTCCATTAGTTTTTAAAATAGAATTTCTATCTAATTTTAAATCTATATCAAATATTTCTCCATATCTTTCTATTAAATCAGTCCATATGCCATTAATATGTTTTGATGTTGTAGAACAGTAAAAATAAACTGGTTCATTAGATTTTCATAAATTTAAACATTTTAAAACTCGAACTACAAAAGTCCGAGTTTGATATCAATCTGGTGCGATTGAGAAAGTTATCTAAAAATTTCTAACTCATCATAAGGTATTCTTTGTTTTAATCGCAGGCATTCTATTTTTTCATTATCTTTAATTACATCTTGTTCAATTTCTATAATACTTCCCAATGAAGAAGTATCTAAATAGTCTCCCACATTTGTAGAAGGATGTTGAGAATTTATTAGTGATTGTATGTATTGTTCTTTTGTTAATATAATTGTTTCTGTTTTATAATGGGTATCTTTTAATGGAGGAATAATTTCCGCATCACTATATTCAAAATAACAATATAACCCCCTTATAATCTTTTCATAAGTTTTATAATCTAATCTATGAAGTAAAATTGCAAGATAACTATCGCATGTTAATCTATTCATCAATTGATATTTTTGATGGGCTTTTTCTAAAAACATTCTATCTGTCCACCCATTATCTGAAAAAGTAAAATTTTCATCAAATTCAGCTACCGTAAATCTATAACTATTAATAAAATTTCGATAATACACAAACATTTTTCTAATAGAATTTAAATTATCTAAAGGATTACTACATAAAAATTCATAAAATTCTTCAATTTTAATATACGATTGCTTCATATTATCACCTATTTTTTTTGATAAGTATATCTAAATAACTTAAAGGCTATCCTTTTTATATTAAAGTTCGAACAGTTCGAACAAATTTCCCAATGGTGCAGGTGAAGAGGTTATTTACAACTTTTATAAAATCTAAAATAGTTCATAATAATGACTATTCATATAAATTTTTTAATCTTTCAATCGCTCTTTGTTTTACTTTTTTCATTACTTCTGAAGTGTTTTCTTGCCCGATAAATTCACCAGTAACTATTCCAGAATATTTTGGATATTTGATATATTCATCTTCAGCAACTAAACTCCAATTATTTATTCCATATTCAAGATCCATATTAAGGAAAAACATTAAATTACCAAATGACGTTAATGTTTTTTCATCATATGATTTCTTTAGTTGAATAAATTCTTCATCACTGGCTAATATCATTATTTCTGATTGTTCTGAGGGATCCATTATTACAGTTTTATTTTGTATATTTTTATCTAAACAATCACTTAAATCTATAATATCTTTTCCCTTTTCATTTTTTGTTATTACTAAATTACTTAATAGAGTACTAAATCTATCCATATTTTTGTATTTAGCAAGTGATTCCATTAAAACGTTTAAATCAAATATTGCTAAAGTTTCTTCATTGTGCTTAAAAATAAGAAATAAATTAAATATGTCTTCTATTGATAAATTTGTGCTTTTGTGTTGTCCATATTCTTCAATACTTATTACTTTTCCCATGTTTTTCTTCTCCTCCTTATATGTATGTCAAATAATATTTTGTTTATGACAAAATATTTAACCCCCTAGGTATTTTGACAAATGTATCAAAATAACCTAAATGGCTATCTTTTTATATAAATATTCGAAAAAGTTCGAATAGAAACGTCACTGGTGGAGCTGAGGAGATTCGAACTCCTGTCCAAAAATATATTACAGTAAATATCTACAAGTTTAGTTAGTTAATTAAGTTCCTAATTTATAAAAGTAACTAACAACCTATAAATTAGTAAGCTTAAAATTATTCATTATTATTCTTAAGCAAAATAATAATATATCTTGCTATTATGAACCTTCTTAAATTCCCGCAAGAAAAGAATATAAGAAAGTTGCAGTTCTAATTAAGCTAAGGCTACACTATTACTTCTGAATAATGAAGCAACTGCATTTTTAATTTTGTTTCCAGTTATTTTTTTGTTACACGTAACGAGTGTCTTCGACTTGCAACTTAAAGCACAATATTTTTGTCGAAACCAATTACAGCCCCGTGCAATAGATTATAGTATAAAAAGATTAAAAAGTCAAAGTTAATATTTTCCTTTAAATGATCTTTTAATATCTCTATCTATATCTCTTTGTTTAATTGTTTCCTTTTTATCATATGTATGTTTTCCTCTTGCTATTGCAAGTTCAATTTTTGCTCTACCATTTACAAAGTACAATTTTAAAGGAACTAAGGTTAAACCCTTTATATTTATTTTATCTGTAATTTTATTAATTTCTTTTTTATGCAATAATAATTTTCTAGTTCTAGTTTCATTATGATTGAAAATATTACCTTCTTTATATTCAGAAATATACATATTTAATAGATATATCTCATTATTTTTTACTATTCCATAACTATCTTTTAAATTTGCATTACCCTTCCTTATAGATTTAATCTCAGTACCTGTTAAAACTATACCCGCTTCATATTTATCTAATATTTCGTAATCATATCTTGCTTTTTTATTTAGTATTTCCATCTAATCACCTTTTTTATTTTCTATTATGTTAAAATCTATAGTACTATTTTCTTTTGATGCATTAGTAACTATAATTCTTACCTTTTGTCCTAATTTAAATATTTTTCCTTTTCTTTCACCTCTTAATGTCTTTGTTACATCATCAAATGTATAATAATCACCCTTTAATTCTGATACATGAACTAATCCTTCTATCATATTATCAAGTTGTATAAACATACCAAATTCCATTATTGAAGATATTATACCATCATATTCTTCACCTATATGTTCTTCCATATATTCAGCCATTTTCATAGATTCAACATCTCTTTCACATTCAACCGACTCTCGTTCTTTTTCTGATGAATGTTCACATAGTGCAGGAAGATTTTCATCCCAATATTTAATTAATCTAGAGAGTTCTCTTTCATCTGGTTTATTAAATATATATTTTCTAAGTAAATTATGAACTGTTGTATCTGGAAATCTTCTAATTGGAGATGTAAAATGTGTATAACATTTAGAAGCAAGACCATAGTGTCCTAAATTTTCTTCTTTATATACAGCTTTTTTCATGCATCTTAAAAGTAACATAGATAATATCTTAAATTCTTCTTTATCTCTTAATTGATCAAGTATATTTTTCATTGATTTTGGATATGTAAAATTCCTTTCACCCTTTACTTTATATCCAAGTAAACTTATTGAATTCATAAATGACTTTATTTTTTCTTCATCAGGTACCTCATGAATACGATATACAAATGGAAGTCCCATATAATATATATGTTCTGCTACAGTTTCATTTGCTGCTATCATAAAGTCTTCTATCATATTTTCTCCTTTACCTCTATCTCTAAGTATTACATCATATGGTTTTCCTTTTTTATCTACTAATATTTTTGCTTCATCTGTATCAAAATCTAGATATCCTTTACTTAATTTGTACTTTCTAAGTATATTAGCAAGTTCTTCCATTAATTTTAAATCTTCTACATATAATTCATAACCAACTGGAATTTCTTCATTATTTAATATTTTATTTACATTTTTATATGTCATCTGAATTTTTGATTTTATTACACTTTCAAATAAATCATGTGAAATTATTTTACCATCTTTATTTATTTTCATTATGCATGATATAGCAAGTCTTTCTTCATTTGGATTTAATGAGCATATACCATTAGATAATTTATGTGGAAGCATTGGTATTACTCTATCTACCAAATATACACTAGTTGCTCTACTATAAGCTTCTTTATATAAATTTGTTCCTTCTTTAACATAATATGATACATCAGCAATATGAACACCAAGAATATAATTTTCTCCTTCTTTTTTAATTGATATTGCATCATCTATATCTTTAGTATCATCCCCATCAATTGTAAATATAACTTCATTAGTTAAATCTCTTCTACCTATTTTATCTTTATTTGATACTTCATTAGGAATATTATCTACTTCTTTCATTACCTCATCACTAAATACATCATTTATATCGTGATTATATACTATAGATAAAATATCAACTCCTGGATCATTTTTATGTCCAATTATTTTAATTACTTTTCCTAAATATTTATATTTACCTAGTTCCTTTACAATGCTAACTTGTATTTTATGACCATCTACTAAATTATCTAAATCTGAGTTATCAATTATAATTTCTAATTTTAACTTATTATCATCTGGAGTAAAGTGAGGATTCCCATCAATAATATTAAACTCTCCAACAATTAAATTATTCTCTTTTTTTAATATTTTTACAACTCTTCCTTCTAATTTATTATCTTTTCCCTTAAATGGTTCAACTACAACAATATCATTATTAAGTGCTCCATTCATATTTGAAGAATCTATATAAATATCATCTTCATTTTCTAAGAGTAAAAATCCATATCCTTTTTTATTTACAGAAAGTCTTCCTTTTTTTAGATGACTATTTTCAAATAACATATATTTATCTTTATTAGATCTATATACTGAAAAATTATTTTCTAAAGAAGAAAGATCCTCTATTAATTTTTTTATTCCAATTGTATTATTCATATTTAATAAATCAGCTATTTCTATAATTGATAAAGCTTTATTTGATTCTTTTAATACATTAATTATTTCTTCCTTCATTTTAACCTCCACTACTACATAATATATTATAAAATAAAAAGACTTATTTTATAAGTCCCTTATTAAAATAATGACGAAATTAGACATATTATAAAAAATAATGCCCCTAAAATAAATGTCATTCTACTTAAAAATAGTTCTGAACCACGTTCTTTTCTTTGGGCAAATAATTCAGCATTACCTCCCATTATTATATTTCCAGCACTCTCTGCTTTACCACTTTGTAATAATACAATAGTTATTAATAAAATTGATATTATAATTAATGCTACTTCCATGATATGCCTCCAATCAACAACATTATTTTATCATATTTTATATAAATTGCAAATACCAAACATAAAAATATATAACTATCATTGTAATGGAAATAAGAATATACAAATATTTTTTCTTTGTTTTTATAATAAGTGTTAACATAAGCAATATTGTAATTAATATACCACCAATTAAATACATCATACTATAACTATCTGAATAACTATATATATGATTATTCTTTACAAAAAAATCAGCTATACCTAATACCAAGAAATTAAATATATTACTACCTAACATATTAGATGCAGCCATGTCAAAATTACTTAATTTAAGAAGTGCAAAAGTTGTTACTACTTCTGGTAAACTAGTTGTTATTCCAAGCAGTATAGCACCAATTGAAGTAGATGAAAAATTCGGATACATATGAGCAATTCTATCTGCTTCTTTAGTTAACATAACACTAAGAATTACCATAAAAATTGCTGTTACAATAAATTTTATAAATAAAAACTTATCTTTTTTTATTACTTCTTTATCATCATCTTTATTTGTTTTAATTACAGATATAGTATAAATCATATAAGCAATAAATAAAATAAAGGTTATTATATTTACAAAAATATTATTACAACCAAGTACTATAAATATATAATCCACAAGTAATATAATACATTCAAATATATATTTTGAAGAAGTATTTTTAAATACATTACTTCTAAAAAAATATATATTATAAACTGCTAAAATAAATATATTAAACATATTACTTCCAACTATATCACCAAAAGATAAAGTTGGATTATCAATTACAACGGCTGATATGCTCGTAACAAACTCTGGCATACTTGTAACAGATGCAATCAAAAGACCTCCAATAAATGCTGCTCCAATCTTTGATTGTTTAGATAACATATCACCATAATATGATAATTTAATACTCAAAAATATAGTTAAAAATGCTAGTAATAAAAAAAATATTCCGTCCAAGTAATTTCACCTCTAAAACATTATATTAACGAATTGGACAAAATATTTATATTATTTACTTAATTGTTCATATATTCTAAGTAATCTATTATATTTTGATACTCTATCAGTTCTTGATAATGAACCTGTTTTTATTTGACCTAAATTAAGCCCTACAGAAAAATCTGCTATAAAAGTATCTTCTGTTTCACCACTCCTATGTGAAATTATAGTCTTATAACCATTTTTTTTAGCTATATCTATTGTAGCTAATGCTTCTGTTACGGTACCTATCTGATTTAATTTAATAAGTATTGCATTACCTGCTTTTTCTTTTATACCTCTACTTAATAATTCTTTATTAGTAACAAAAAAATCATCTCCAACTAATTGAACCTTATCACCTATTTTCTTTGTTAATTTACTAAATCCCTCAAAATCATTTTCATCTAGTGGATCTTCAATTGATACAATAGGATACTTAGAAATTAGTTTTTCATAATATACAATCATTTCATCAGTACTCATTTTCAAGTCATTTGGAAATTCATACATATTAATTTCTGAATTATAAAACTCAGAGGCAGCTACATCAATAGCTAAATTAACATCAATATATGGTTTATAACCTGCTTGCTTAATTGCTAACATTATATAATCTAATGCTTCTTCATTTGAAGATAAATTAGGAGCAAATCCACCTTCATCACCAACACTAGTACTATATCCATTATTTTTTAATACTTTTTTTAATGAATGAAATACTTCTGAACCTATTCTAATTCTTTCTTTAAAATCATTATTTTGTGGAATAATCATAAATTCTTGGAAATTAAGCATATTATCAGCATGAACCCCACCATTTAAAATATTCATCATAGGATATGGTAATTGTGTCCCATTACCTATATATTCATATAATTCCATATCATTTTCAATTGCAGCTGCCTTTAAACATGCTAATGATACAGATAGTATCGAATTTGCACCTAAATTACTCTTACTTTTAGTTCCATCAAGTAATAACATAATATTATCAATTTCTTCTTGATTTTCTACATTTATTCCAAGTAGTTCCTTAGAAATAATATTATTAACATTATTAACTGCTTTTCTTACACCCATACCAAAATATCTACTATCATTATCTCTTAATTCTAGTGCTTCATTACTTCCAGTTGATGCACCACTTGGGACACTTGCTCTTCCTAAAGCACCTTTTTCAGTAAGAACATCTGTTTCAATTGTTGGATTTCCTCTTGAATCAAGTATTTCTCTAGCTATAATTTCTATTATTTTACTCACCAAATCATCTCCATATTTTTATTATACCTCTATTTTATTTTAATTCTATATTTTTATATTTTTTATTGTAAAATTTAAGTACACTAAAAATTAATTGTTAAGTTGAAAATAAAATACACAATATGCTATAATATTAAATAAAGGAGTTCTTGCTTATGGAAATAGTACAATTAACTAAAGAAGAATTTGATGCTTATGCAGATAATCATCCAAATAAGAATTTTTACCAAACTTCTAGTTATGGTATGCTTATGGATAGACATTCATTTGATGATTATTATCTTGCTATGAAAGATGAATCTAATAATATAGTAGCTGCTACATTAATATTAATAAATAAAGTTTTTATTGGTTATAAATGGGGTTATTGTCCTAGAGGATATTTAATTGATTTTAATAATACTGAACTTTTGAAAACTTTTTCTATTTTATTAAAAGAATATTTAAATAAAAGAAATTTTATGTTTATAAAAATAGATCCTTATATTGTATATAAATCAAGAGATAAAAGAGGAAATATTATTCCTGGAATTGATAATGAAAATATAGTTAATAATTTACTATCCATTGGTTATGAACATAACGGGTTTAATCTTAATTTTGAGAACTTAAAACCAAGATGGAACGCTGTAGCTAAAACAAATGAAACAGATTTAATATTTGCTAGATATAATAAAGAGGTAAGAAATAAAATAAGAAAAGCAGATAAAATGGGGCTAAAAATAGTTAAAGGAACCCCAGAAGATATTAAAGTATTTTATGAATTAATAGATAAAAAACATTCTAGAAAATTAGATTATTATCTTGATATGTTTGAAATATTAGGAAAAAAAGATATGTTTGAAATATATTTTGCAGTAATTAATACAGCAGAATATGTAAAAAATAGTAAAGATTTATTTGAAAAAGAAGAAAAAAGAAATAATGATATTAATGAAGAATTAGAAAATAATATTAATAATACCAATAGGGGCTCTATTATAAGAAAAAAAATGGATTCAGATTCTCTTTTAAATAATTATAAACAAAACATAATAAATGCAACAAATTTATATAAAGAATATCCAAATGGAGTAGTAATAGGAACTAATGCAATTATAAAATATAATAATGAAATATTTTTCTTAATAGATGGTTATAAAAATGAATTTAAAAATTATTGTCCTAATCATTATTTAAAATATCAAATTATAGAAAAATATAGAGAACAAGGTTATACCAGAATGCATTTAAATGGTATATCTGGAGATTTCAATAAATCAAATCCATACTATGGTCTAACAAAATTCAAATTAGGATTTGCTTCAGAAATAGAAGAATATATTGGAGAATTTACACTTATTATTAATAAAAGAAAATACAAAAGTTTTAGTAAACTTAATCCAATTAGAAATTGGTTAAAACAACCTATAGCTTAAAAATAAGAGTTATATAACTCTTATTTTTTTATATCCGATTTTATTTCATCGGCTAATACTAAAATATCATCCATGTTATTAATTACATAATCAGCATATGAATCATCAAGTGATATAGGAATTCTTTCTTTAATATCATAGTAATCTTCCTTAGAAAAAGAACTTAAATATTCTACATTATCCCCTATTACACCTTCATAAATTTTATTATAATCCATTTTTGTATTAATTATATTATTTATATTATCTTCATCCTTTGAATTTATTTTTATCTTTATAACTTCATAATTATTATCTAATAATTCATTTAATTTATCATAATCTTCTTTTTTATTAAAACACTTATCAAATACAAATGATACTTTATTATCTACTATTTTTTTTAATCTTTCTTTATTAATTTTTTCAACTTTATCTTGTATTTCTAAACGTTTTTCTTCACTATAATCTTGAGTTAACTGATAATAATAATTTCTAATATAATCATTACTTAGTAATTAAATGTAAAAAAAGAAAGTATTGCTACTTTCTTAATTTTTATTTATCAATTTTAGTTACGATACCAGCACCAACTGTTCTACCACCTTCACGAATAGAGA
>CANQAQ010000006.1 GCA_947589275.1 uncultured Bacilli bacterium
TGTTTTAAAACATCCGAAGCACTATTTTTTGGACATGCGGAAATACCACCAAATTCATTTACTGCTAGAATACATTGTAAATCTAATAAATCATCACCAATATAAGCAACATTTTTTAGGGAATAATTACATTTATTGTTTTTATTATATTCATTTATAATTTCATTTAATTTATCTATCTTATTCCTACAATCCTGATATAAATATTTAATATTTAAATCATTACATCTATTTTCTAATATTTTACTTTTTCTAGCTGTAATAACAACTGGAATAATATTTAACTTTGGTAAAATATCTTTTATTCCTCCCCCATCTTTTATATCAAACACCTTAAATATTTCTCCATTATCAGACATATACACCTTACCATCTGTTAAAGTACCATCAACATCCATAACCAAAAATTTTATCATATTATATCATTTCTTTCTTTACAGCCTCATTAAGTGCAGGTTCAAATCTAGAAGTAGTAACAAAATTTATAGAAATATTATTTTTATTACCATTAAATAAATCTAACAACATATTGTAAATATTGTTATTAATTTCTTCTGGGTTTTCCAAAACATTAGATAATTCCAAATTTTCATCGGCATAATTATTTGGTGAATATTCATAACCATCTAGTCCAGCTATGCCAATTGAATTTACATTTAATGATTCCAATAAACGCAATAATAATAATGTAGAATTATCTATATGTTCATTTCCTGGGATAATGAGATTAGTAAATGAAACAATATTTTCATTATCTTTATCTTTTTGTTGTTTAATATTTGAAGTTATAATTTTTTTATTTTTTAAGAATTCATTATCATCTTTTAGATTTGTATAACGCCTTGTATTACTTACAAAAATATAATCAACATTTATTTTATGTGGAATAAAGCCAATACTAATTACAATTGGATTTGTCTGGGTAATATATTCACTAATACGATTAAATTCAGTATTTATTGTAGCACCTGGGGCTAAAATAAGAACATCCTTTCCTGACAAATCAGATAAAAGTTGATTAAATCCTATTTCGTTAGAAACATTATTACATAAGTAATCTAAATATGTTTTTTCTAATAAATCATAATCGTATCTTTTTCGAGGTATTGATCCAATTTTGTCTAATATATATCGTATACTTTTTGAACGTATACTATTTTTTTGTGTTAAATATGTTATATTATTTACATGAGCCCCGTAACAACCAGCAATAAAATATGGAGTAGAATATCCCCAAGTACATTTTGTACGTAAATTATCCATATAATCATCTATAATGTCTAAAAGAGTATCCATGTTATAATTATATCCCATTTGAGAATTTAAATATTGAGCAATTAACTCAGTAGGAGTATTACCTGCGCCCCTTCCCATACCTGAAATTGTTCCATCAATGACAACTTCACGCCATCCTTTAGAAATTCTAGCAAATTCTTGAGATAAAGCGTTTGATAACTGCATATTATTATGTGAATGAAAACCTATTTTACTTGAAGAAATTAAATTTTCATTAACTATTTTAAAAATTCTCCTTAAATCTTCTTGATACATAGAACCAAATGTGTCTACAATTGAAAAACAATATGGTTCCACTTTATTTATTAATTTTATAAATTCAATTAACTCTTCATCAGTATAACCTAAAACATCTACTGGTTGTACAAACAATTTGTAACCTTTTTCTTTTATTTTCTTACATACTTCTAATGCATCAAATCTTTCATTTTTAAAAAAACATTCTCTTACAGCATCTATAGATTCAGGATCATATTCATCTAAATTATCTATTGAAAATCTACTATAATCTGCTAAAACTGTGAATATTGTACCATTTTTATCCTTAGGAATAAATCTTTTTGCATCTGCAGAATTTTTAAAAACTGTTTTACCATCTCCAAAACCTTCATCCTGAAAAAAACCAATTTCTATACAATTAATTTTTGTTTTTACTAAACCATCGATTATTCCTTTTATAACATTATTACCAAATTTTTTATCAACCAAATATGCACCATCTCTTAAAGTACAATCTAATAATTCAACATGTTTCATTTATATCACTCCTTACTTATTAAGTTTGTATATATTGCATTTGCTATTTCAAAATCTTCTGGATAATCAATATCAATACATTCAACACCAGTTACTTCTGTAATGTGTGGATTCTGTCCGATTCTTCTATGAAAATTTTCAAAAACTTCTTTTTTAAATACGTATGCTGCAGATACTTCACTATATATTGGGTCTAAATCTTGAGTTCTTGGAACTTTTTCTGGATTAAAATTTAAAGGCTTGTTTTCATTAGTCCATAATAATTTTTGGATTTTTTCCCCCGTAAATGATGAATCATAATTTCCACTTTTAACTGATTTAAAACATTCATTAATATGTTCTATAGAAACAAAAGGTGATGTACAGTGACATACAGCATATATATCTGCTTCAACTAATTTCATAAATTCTGAAATTATATCTTGAGGTGTTGCTTGTTGAGTATCCAAAAATTCAGGTCTCTTTAAAAACTTTACACCAGGTACTAAATATTCCTTAATTGACTCATTACTACAAAAAACATATAAATCATCTATCTCGTCAGATTTAATTAAAGTTTTAAGAAATACGGTTATTAAAGCAGTACCATCATCAAATTTTTTTGTGTTTTTTCCAGGGGTTCTTTCATTATTAAGTTTAATTGGGACAAATGCTACAGTTTTCATTATTTATCATTCCTCTTTTCTCTTTCTAACATACTGTAAAATTCTTCAAGTGTATTTGGCATATGAATACCCTTTCTCTCATCGGATGATTGTAATTTATTCCAAAAATCCATATATTTATTATCAAATTGTTTCAAATTTGCACCTAAAAATTTAAATAATAAATATGCTCTCATATTATCTCCAAAAAGTATTCTATGACTAATTATACTACCACTACCAATAGAAATTAATACTTTTTTCGAAAAATCACTAGAAAAAGCTAAAGCTTCCCAAGGTATACCGTCATTTCCAAGTGTCTTTACACCTTTTTTCTCAAAACGATTTTCATTTCTTCTTGGATGTAGTTTTATAATTACATTTTCTTTACCAACTATATTTATTATTTCATTAAATACTTCTTCATCATTATATTCTGGATGAAATTCCTCTAATATAATATATTTTTTATCATATTCAAGTGCAGAAGTTTCTGAATTAAAAATAAATTTAATATTATCTCTAAATTTGTTTGATTCCAATATTTTTCTATTAATTTTAAATATAGGAAATTTAGGTTTAAACATCAATAAATCAGGTTCAAATAATAATATGCTATCTACATTATCAATTAACATTTTCTTGCAAAAAATATAATTTTTTAAATGCAAAATTCTAAGCAATAAAGAAACCTGTTCTACTTTCATATAAGGGAAATATGAAGTATAACCTTCTTCAAAAAAATTTGTTTTAAGATTTTTATTTTTTCTATATAAATATGTTCTAATTGATGTTGTAAAAGTATCATAATTACTAAAATATAATTCATCATATAATTCACTTTCTTTAGAAAATAGTTTTTTTAAATACGATTTTGTATTAAATATATATTGAAATTTTAAAATTTTTCTAAGTTTTTGTTTATAGTTAATATTTGCAATATAAACATTATTAAAAATATTTAATTCTCTTATTTTTTTTGCTACATAATCATAATTATTGAATGTATTAGTAACTATTAAATCTACAATATCATTACTATTAGAACATTGTTCTTTTATGCATAATGATATAATAATTTGAATTGGTGTTTCACAAATAAATAATTTTTTCATTTTTTCCTCCAAATTTATTAATAAATTAATAATATTTAATTTTTTAACGTCTTTATATTAAAATTATTACTTAAATATATTCCAATAACAAAAAACAATATTGAATCCCCACCTCTAAATTGAACCAAACCAGCTATTAAGTATCCAATTATGAAAAATACAAATGGATTTGAAAATACATTTTTAATTTCATTTTTAATAAAACATATTATTATACCTATAAAATACGATAACCCTAGAAATCCACTATCAAGTAACATTTGAAAATAAATGTTATGTACATTTTGAGCAGAATAATATAATGGGCTAACTGATTGAATTCCAACCAATGCATTACCTATTCCATAACCAAAAGGATTAGCAATAAAAGCATCCAATACATATCCCCACATATTTAATCTTCCACTACTTCCTTTATCCCCTTCTTGGCCTATTGACAATAATCTCATTAAAATATAATCTAATAATCCTAATTTATATAATAAAAATATAAAAAGTGCAAATAAAGATATTAAGAATATTATAGTAATAATTTTACTTTTTTTATCGTTAATACTCTTAAATTTGTTATATAAAAAGAATAAAAATAATATAATATTAAGTAATATTCCAACTCTACTAACATATATAATAGAAATTATTAAACTTAAAATACAATAAATAAACTGCCTTTTGTCTTTATAAAAAACAACTCCTAATAATGCCATCCAAGTTGACTCTAAATTAATTCCCCCTCCAAAATATGTTTGAAAAAAAGCAGGATGTCCATTAATACTAGCATGAGATAAAAAGGTTATAACTTCATTAATATGCATAAATATTTTCAAAAATATTAAAACCATCATAATGATTGTGCCTTTTTTTATTATATCTACCCAATCATCTTTTGTTAAAGGTTGTCCAATATTAATTATAATAATTATTAGATAAAATCCAAATATGTAATTTAGCAATAAGTGATTTAATCCATAATTGAACATATTTATAATTGATATCAAAATTATATAAAATAAAAATCCTAATACTGCTATATGTGGAAAACATATTTTTTTTCTTTTAATTAGAAATGGAATAAAAAGTAATGAAAGCAAATGACATAACTTGAAACTAAAATTACTAAAACTTATGATATCTATATTTTGTAAACACATTGATAAAAAAAATATTAAAAAAATAAACTTTAATTTTGAATTACTATCACTATTTTCCATTTATTATATCCTTAGTTTTACAAATAATTATTTTTTTATCATTTTCTAGTTTTTTTAAATATTTACATAATTTATAAAAATCATAATAATCCCACGTGAACAAATCATCATAAAATTTTTCATTTGCTTTAAGTATACTATGCATAGTTAGTATATAAGATTTATCATTTTTTATGGCATCATCAATTAATTTTTTAACTTCTTTTAATTTATTATCTTTAATAATTCCAGCAGTATATATTAAAAAATTATCATCTTTTCTTATATTAGATTGGTTATAAACCCAACTATATAAAGATGGAATGTTTATCTTTCTATTAATTTTTCTTACAACTTTTCTTATAAAAGAATTTTTTTCAAATCTTTTTCCAACTCTTAAGTAAGAAATATTATTATTCATAAAATTATCAATTATTGTTGATAATTTACTTGTATCAAATTCACTTCGTGGGGAAACTATACCAATTTTTTCAATTTCAGATAAACCTAATATTTTTCTTAATTCAATTGCTCCACGAATTAAATTATTAATATCATTATTATGTTCATATCCATGACTTGCAATTTCAAATTGAGTATTTGATGATAATTCTTTTAATTGTTCAATTGTCATAGGTTCATGATCAGATGGTTTTTCTATTTTATCTTCTTTTTTAATATAACCAACTGTTATATTGAATGTTGCTGGAACTTGTAATGGTTCTAATATTTCTTTTGCCATTACATAA
The DNA here is from genome assembly GCA_947589275.1 of uncultured Bacilli bacterium. GTDB lineage: Bacteria > Bacillota_I > Bacilli_A > RF39 > UBA660 > CAG-433. Next base: position 5,751 of record CANQAQ010000006.1, read on the forward strand.
TTGTCCATTCTACCATCATCAAATGATAGAGCAATTTTTATCATTTATATTACCTCCTTTTACTCTTTTGCTGCTTTTGAGCATATCGTAATTTTGAAATTAAATGTAATAAAAAATATAATCTAAACTTTATTATCAAAATTACAATTTTTCTTGGAAATTTCATGTCTAAAAAATATAATTTATTTAGTGCTTCTTTTACATCATTATCATTTAAATATTTTTTATATTTTTTCCTTTTAACACTATATTTTTCTTTATTTGTTGGGCTAAAATATCCACTAATTGCTGCTGTATTTATAGCATATAACAATCTATTATAATATCTTATTAATAAATTTTCTTTATTTGATGATTTATTTATAGTTTCTTTTATTTTTTTAAAACAATCTAAAGTTAATTTTATAGTATCTTCATTATATGTTTCTGTTATAGATTTATCATTATAAACATAATGATAAATATACTTTTCAATAAATAATACGCTTTTTGCTTTTTCATATAATCTAATACCAAATTCAATACCTTCTGCACCAAATTTTAAATTTTCGTCATGGAAAATAGAATTTTTCATAAGAAATTCTCTATTCATTATTTTGGCATTTGCAGAAGAAACATTTCCATTAAAATCTAACATTTCTTCTTGCCAAAATTTAACTTCTTCATTTAAATACTCTTTACCATCAATAAATTTTGAATAATCAAATTTAACTATTTTATTACCATATTGTTTTACCAAACATGCATCAACGACGTCATACTTTCTTTTTAATGTACTGTTATATAACCATTCACAAGATTCGTATTCTAAAAAATCATCACCATCTAAGAGCATTACATACTCACCGTGTGAATTCTTTACACCAGTATTTCGTGCACCAGACAATCCCTTATTTTTTTGATGTATAACTCTAATTCGATTATCTCTTTTTGCATATTCATCACATATTTTTCCACAATTATCTGGAGACCCATCATCAACAAGAATTATCTCAATATCCTTAAGTGTTTGATTTACTAAATGTTTTATATTATTTCTTAACAATTTTTCTGGTACCTTATATATTGAAACAACAATACTAACTTTTATATTATTCATTACTTCACTTCCTTTATACTAACCATATAATTAGAATAATGTTAATTGTTAAAATTTATTATATAGTGGAAATAAATATTTATACTATTATATAACTAATTTCTAGATTCTACTTCTTTTGTTCTTTTTATTGATTTAATAAGGTATTTTGCAATCATTATTACTGCTGCTAAAAAATAGTATAAGAAACAATAAATAACTACTAAATCTAACATATTAAAAATAGTGCCAAACAATACTAAAACTGGTAAAAGTCCAGCAGAACCAAATTCCATTTCTATCCTTACAAGTAATGAAGTAGTCTGTGATTCATCAGTTCTTTTATCATTTTCTTGTTCTAGTATACCCTGATCTACTAAAGATCTTTCAGATGCCTTATACTTTTGATAAATAAGTCTCATTAGTGTGTCACCACTAGAAGCTAATACACCAAGTAAAACAAACCAAATACATTCCTTCTCAACGATCATTCCACCGTTAAAATAAACATTAAATCCGATTGCAGAACACAAAAATGCAATTAAAATATAACTACTTGCACTATCGGCGAAGTCACCAAAAGGTTGTGTTTTTACCGCCCTTGCTAAGTTACCATCAGTACAATCAGATAATATCCATAAATTTACTAAAATTGCACCAAAAATGTTGCATACATAATTTGGAATAATAAATAATATACAAGCCCCTATTGCTAATAAAATTGAAAAATATGAGACTGTATTAGCAGTTATATTTAAATTTGCTGCAATACTTGATGTTATGAATGATAATGGTCTAAAAAATAATTTCAAAACAAGTGAATCTTTTTTTCGTTTCCACTCAGGTAAGTTTTCTTTAAAAAATTTTACAGTATATTTTTTATTTTTCATATTGCACACTCTTTTCTAAATAAAATTTTTCTAATTTTTTTACTTCTTTTTTTATATCATAATTATTGTCTTTAATTTGTTTAGAAAAATCTTTTCTTTTATAATTAGATAATAGTTTATTAAGTTCAAAATTCCACACACCAATACTATCTTTTAAAGATATAAATGTCAAGTTGTTAGTTACCTTTGCATTTTTGGGAACTTCACTAGAACATAGACATGGTAACCCTGAACACTGGGCTTCAATTAAAACCATACCAAGTCCTTCATAAAGTGATGGAAATAAAAATGCGTCAAATGCTTGATAAAGTTCACAAACATCGATTCTCTGGCCTAAAAACCTTACTGAATCATTTAAATTTAAATCACTTACTTTTTCTTTTATTTCATTCATAAGTGGCCCCTGACCAACTAATAAAAGAATTGTATTTGAATTATTTTTGTGAATTTCATTAAAAATATCTATTAGAAAAGTATGATTTTTTTGAGCGACAAATCTACCAATATGACCAATTACTAAAGTATCCTTTTTTATATTTAATTCATTTCTTTTTTTATCCCTTACTTTCTCATCATAAGCAAATTTTTCTATATCTATTGCATTATTTAAAACATAAACCTTTTTATTTTCAAAAGCCTTATTTCCAAATAACCAACGTCCCGCATGTTCTGTACACGCCAAATAATCAGTTGCAAATATCTTAGAAAAAGGCCTTAATATTTGTTTTAATATATTTTTCTTCCATTCTTTCTTATTAGTGGTTGAATGACTATGTGCTATTCTTACTGATACATTTGCACATCTTGCAGCATAAAGTGAAAATATGGATAACGTATTAATATGAGAATGTACTATTTTATATTTTCCATCTAATAATTTTTCTCTTAAAATTTTATGATATTTAAATATCTTATGATAAGGAGGAATGAGGATAACTCTTCCTCCCAAAGACTCTATTTCATCATATGGTATGTTTGTAGAATCATCATCACAAAAAAAATCAAATTGAATCCTATTTCTATCAATATTTCTATAATAGTTCATAACAACTGATTCTACGCCCCCACCTAACCATTTTCCTATTATATGAGCAATTCTTATTGGTTTATTATCAATATTCATAAAAAGTAACTCCTTAATTATTCAAAATTTCATCAATTTTTCTAAAAATTCATTAACATTATAAATATTAAATCATATTAAAATATTACATTTAGTAACTTTACTTTATTATATATATGATTTCTGAATTTAACTTAATAGTCTTTACTATTATATCAACAATTGCCTTTTTAAGCAATATTGTTTTAAAAAAATAGTACAAATTGTATATTCAAAAAACTATTTAATATTAATTTTTTTGTTGGTATTTTTATTTTAATAATCTAATTTTTATTATTATGAAATTAAAAGGATTATTATCTATAAATTACAGATTATAATCCTTTAATTAAAAATTATTTATAAGTTATTAATATTATAAATTTTTATTATTTTAGTTCTTTAAGATATCTCATAAAATTTTCTTTATTTTCTAATGCTGTAGTCGTTGGTCTTCCAAGATTACTTCTTGAGCCAATAGACGATTTTATTTCAATAAATGTAAGTACTTTGCTTTCTTTTGCTTTATATAATATTTTATCTAATTCGTTAAAATCTTCAACTTTATACACTTTTATGTATCCGCAAGATTTTGCTATTTTGCATAAATCTATATTACCTAATACTGTGGGCATCCCACCAACTGTTTCATGAGATCCATTATTAATTACTATATGAACTAAATTTCTAGGTTTATTATTTCCAATAACCGCCATAGAACCCATATGCATTAATACTGCTCCATCACCATCAATACACCATATTTTTGTTTTTGGCTTATTAAGGGCAACTCCCAAAGCAATTGATGATGAATGACCCATTGAGCCTACTGTTAAAAAATCATATTTATGATTTTTATTTTTTTCTTCACGATATTCAAATAACTCTCGAGATGCTTTCCCAGTTGTTGATATGATAGGGTCATCAGCACTAACATCAGCAATATGTTTAATTATATCTTCTCTTTTCATCTCATTTGAATTTTCATATTTTACCTCTTTATCATATTCAAGAGATCCCTTTTTGATTACAAATGCAACATTTTTTCCATCTTTCAATATTTTATTAAAATTTTTCATAGCAATTTTTAACTCATTAGTTGTTGTATTTTTATCAACAATGAAATAACTAATATTCATAACTTCTAAAAGATTAAGGGTTATTTCCCCTTGATATATATGTTGTGGTTCATCATGAACTCCAGGTTCCCCTCTCCATCCAATTACAAAAATCATAGGTATTTTATATACTTTTTCATTTAATAAAGAAGCAACAGGATTTATTATATTACCTTCACCACTATTTTGCATATAAACAACAGGGATTTTTCCAGTTGCCAAATGATATCCAGTAGCTAATCCTACACAATTTCCTTCATTTGCAGCAATAATATGATGTTTTTTATTAATACCATATGTATTCATTAAATAATCACAAAGTGGTTTTAATTGCGAATCTGGAACACCTGTATAAAAATCTTTATTTATTATTTTAACAAAATCTATAACTTTCAAATTATTTCCTTCTTTCTATTTCATTAAATAATCTTGTATATATTAGACGTATATCATTTTCTTCTAATTTTATAGGATTATTTTTCAATCTAGTTAAATTAACAGAATTTGTTAATTCATCTAAATCACCAATACTTATATTAACTTTATAAAAATCTAGTTTATCAAGAAAGTTTCGCATAAAGTTTTTTAATTCATACATATTATCACATTTTAAAATTTTTTGTATTTCTATAAAAGTATCTTTTAAATATTTTTCGCCACGATTATCAATGCATTTATCTATATTATCAATCATAAATGGCAATAATTCTGAATTAATAAGCGCTGCTGCATGACCATGTGGTATATTATATAAACTCGTTAACTTATAACACATTGCATGACCCGCTGTAGTTTGTGTAATATTTATTGCTTTCCCAGCCAAATTTGATGCCTTAAGCATTTGTTTATAAGTACTTTCATCATTTAATAAATACCCATCTATATTATCCAAAATTATCTCTAATGCTTCTTTAGCATATTTTTTACTTTTATTATCAGAATTTACAGACCATATAGACTCAATACAATGACTAAATGCATCTAAAACTGTTGTTTTTTTAACATTAGTTGGCAATTTTTGTAAAAAACTTATATCAAATAATACAATCTCTGGTATTAAATAATCACTAGTTACTGATTGTTTATTTCCTTCATAATATATTACAGAATATTTAGTAGATTCACTACCTGTCCCAGCAGTTGTTGGAACAGCGCAAAGAATTATATCATTTTTTTTAATTTCTTGTTTTAAGTAATTTATATTATCATTCATCGTTGAAAAAGATCTAATGCACTTAGCAACATCAATTGCACTCCCTCCACCTATTGCTAATATAAATTTGCTTTTACTATCTTTAAATTTTTTTATACCATCAACTACTTCTTCATATGTTGGATTTGGATGATAACCAGAAAATATAGAAATATTTATATTTTGTTTTTCTAAAAATTTAATTATATATGGTTTTTCTTTAAAATGAAAAGCCACTACAAAAATATTATCTATTCTATTATTTTCAAAATAATTTTCTAATTGTTTATAATTTTTTTCTTCCGATAAAATAATTTCCATAAAACCACCTAATAATCCTCTGGTATTAATGTAATAATATCTTTAATTGAAATGCAAATATCATCTACTTCCTTAGCTCTATGATTTTGTAATATTGATTTAGCAACATTTTGCATTGCTGGAAAAGCGGCTCTAATCAATTGATTTGCATAAATCACAATATTTACCCCATGTTTTTTAAATTCTTCTTCAGTTACACTATTAAATGAAGTTGGAACAACAACAATTGGTGTTATCTTATTTTCACTTCTAAATTTATCAACAAAATCAAAAATCTCATCTGGTTCTTTTTTCCTACTATGAATCATTATGGCATCAGCACCTGCTTTTACGTATGCACGTGCCCTCTTTAATGCATCTTCCAAACCTACTTCTAATATTAGACTTTCAATCCTTGCACAAATCATAAAATCTTTGCTTTTTTGTGCAAGTTTACCTGCTTTTATTTTTTCACAAAAATTTTCTATATCATCTTGAGTTTGCTCTACTTCTGTACCAAATAAAGAATTTTTCTTAAGCCCAATTTTATCTTCAATAATAACCATTGAAACTCCCATTCTCTCAAGAGTCCTAACTGTATATACAAAATGTTCTTTGAGACCACCTGTATCACCATCAAATATTATTGGTTTAGTTGTAACTTCCATAATATCATCAATAGTTCTAAATCTTGATGTCATATCAACAAGTTCAATATCTGGTTTTCCTTTTTCTGTAGAGTCACATAATGAACTTACCCACATAGCATCAAATTGTTTTAATCCTCCATGTTCTTCATTTATCGTTGTTTTTTCAACAATTAATCCTGTAAGACCACTATGTGCTTCCATAACAGTTATTAATCCCTTCATATCAAGAACTTTTCTCAATCTCTGACATCTTATATTTGGTAATGACAATTCTCTTCGCATCATATCATCAATATCTTTATATTTTTGGTCCTTTGAATAAGGATATTCAACAAGTTGTCCACCATAAGAAGAAATTATTTCTATTACTTCTTCTCTAATTGGTTTTTGATAACCACTTTTCCAATTGTCACCATGAACTACATAATCGGGTTTATAAATTTCAAGATTTTTCTTGTAACTTAATTCTTTCTGTTCAACAACTTTATAAACACCATCTAAATTTTGATAAAGTATTTTTCTTTCTTCATAAGGAACCAAAGGAAATCTCTTATAACTACTAACTGCTTCATCAGATAATACACCTATTATTAACTTACCTAATTTCTTTGCTTTATTAATTATTGATATATGTCCACCATGTATGACATCTGTTGACATACACATATAAACTATTTTTTCTTTCATCTTCTTCACCTTCTACTTAATTTTTTACCTATTACACTTTTTTATTATTTTAGAAACAACTTTCAAATCTTCTAAACTATCTATTTCATTACATAATTTATCTTTAACGTCAACTGGCATTAATGTAATATCATTAGTTATAATATTTAAAGCATCCTCTGCATAGCAATTAGTTATTCCCTTTTTGCAAAATACCTCAATTGATTTCATCCATTTAGAAAAATCTTCTTTATTAAATTTATAAAGAGGTTGTGCTGCCATTGCATTTTCAAAAAATTCAATACCTACCTTTTTTATTTGACCATTATTAATTACTGCTTTAAAATCCTTTTCAGGTAGAGTAAGTGTACTACTTACAACCATCACGCTATTATTAAATTGTAATACATTCTTTAAAACTTCATTATCAAATACTAAATCTCCATGCATTAGCACTATATCATCATCTAAATAATTCTTTGCTAAATACATAGAATATATATAATTAGTACTATCATATATTGGGTTTTTTACAAATTTAAAATTAATTGGAAGATTAAGTCTATAACAGTAATCAATTAGAATTTTTTCAAATGGTCCGGTAGTCATAACAACTTCAGTTATACCATTGTCACTCAATAATTTTAATTGTCTACTTAATATAGTATCAATTTCAGTTATTTCAGTCATACATTTTGGATGTTCTTTTGTAATATCGCCCATTCTTTTTCCAACACCAGAATTAAGTATTAATGCTTTCATAAATAACCTCCTTTTAATATTTTACGTTATTTTAAAATTAATGTAAATAAATATATTTTATTTTTGGGAAAAATTGATAATAAAATATTATAATATTATAAATATAATCAATAATGAACTTATTAAAATATTTAAACTACAAAATAAAAAACTTCATCATTTTATGAATAATGATGGAGTAAATTTGAATTATATTATATTTTCTTAAAAATTAACTTGAAGAAAATGTCTATTTATTTACTTACAATATAATCTTTAAATCATTACTATATAAGTAACTTTTTATTTTTTCTTGATGATATAATTTTATTTTTAATAAGATTATATATATAACTACTAAATATACATATAATAAATAATACAATTCCTAATGGAAAATTAAAATTTTTCGTGATATTTAATTTTGTTGCAGTAAAAATTATCAAATTTGATAGTACTAAATATGACAAAGTATTTGCACCAATTTTTGAGATAAAATATAAAATTTTATTATTTGATAACTTGTTATAAATATATTTACTGGATAAATAATAAACATAGATAATTAAGTAATTACCGCAAACCCAAAAAATTGAAGGATAAAACTCACTTGGAAAATTATTTGTTATAATATAATATAGTATAAAAGATATAGTTCCTATTAATGAAATAGAAAATATCTTTTTATTAAAATTAATATTATTTTTAGCAAAATACATGCCAAATAGAAAAAGACTAAAATATTGAACTATAGGAAAACATGAAAAACCACTCATACTATAAAATACTCCAATTAATCCATAATTTATTTTTGGAATATTTGTGAATGTCAATAAAAGAGAAACAAGTGATAAAAGTAGTAGTTTTTTATTATCAAGTTTTCTAAAATTATCCTTAAAAATAAATAAAATTAAATATATAAATGCAAAACTTAATAAAAACTCATTATAACCTCTTACATTAACAAATAACAAAATTTTCACTGCTTCTTTTATACAAAAATTATTATCTATTAAAAATAAATATGCTAATCCTGAAATATAATATGCAATTAATGTTTTAAAAAAGTTACTCAACATTTTTCTTCTAAAAGTATTTTTATCTAAATTTCTATTAATATAAGATATATAGCAAACATATCCAAAACAAAACATAAAACCAGAAAATGTTGTTAAATTCGCATATACACTTAAAGCGTTAGTAAGTTTGATTTTTGGAAAAAAATTATATACATGACTTAAAACCATTACCAAAACTAGTATACCCTTCATTATATCAATAGATAAATCCCTATTAGTTTCATTATTTTTATTTGATATTTTTATAATTGAATTATTTAAAAGACTAGAATAATTTCTAGAATACCCCCCCCCCGAGCGTACGTTTGTTATTAATCATAGTTTTCTCCTTTTTTTAAATATAAGACTGTTTAGATCTTATTTTGCACCTGTTTTATAAATAACGGCTTTTATTGTATAGATTATACATTTAATATCAATTTTAAATCCTATATTTTTTACATAATAATATTCTAATTTTAATCTCTCATCATAATCTATATTTGATCTTCCATTACATGCCCACCATCCAGTTATGCCAGGTCTAACACTTTCATATATTTTATGATTTCCATTATGTGCATCAAGTTCGCCTTCCACTAAAGGTCTTGGCCCAATTAATGACATATCTCCTTTTAATACATTAATAAATTGTGGAAATTCATCCAAGGATGTTTTCCTTAATATATTTCCAATTTTTGTTATTCTAGGATCATTATGTAATTTTTGATTTTCATCCCATTCTTTTTTGTATTTTTTATTTTTTAATAATTCTTTTAAAACTTCCTCAGCATTATATACCATTGTTCTAAATTTATATATGTATATAATTTTTCCGTTTTTTCCTATTCTCTTTTGCTTAAAAAATATTGAATTAAAATCACCAGTTATTATATAACATATTTTAACTATTATTATTAATGGTACTAAAAATATAAAACCAATTATTGAACAAAATATATCGAAAATTCTTTTTGATGTGAAAAAAAATAATTCGCTTACAGAAATATTTTTAGATTCATTCATAACTAAAACTTCTTCTTCCATATTACTAACTCCCCTCAAATTCTGAGTTTATATTATATTTAATGTTTTAACTTTTGTCAATTATTTTTAAAAATTGCCAAAAATTGTCTATTTTCATAGTACTTTATAATATTATCATAATTTTAAACTTAAAACAATAAATTATATATAATTAGCAAATTATTTTATTCTAATTTACATAAAAAAATATAAATTTTAAAATTTATATTTTTTTAAATATGTACTTTCTGATATATAGTTACCATTATATTTTATTAGATGTTTTTTATTTCTATATAAGTTTTTTATGTTTTTAATTTTTTTATATGTTTTATAGTTATTTTTATATAGTCTTTTTTCAAGTATAAATCTATTATATATAATTTTTTTATTTTTTATGGAATATATTATTTGAAAAATTAGAAATATTATTATTACGTAGTAGCTAGTATCTATTTTATATATTAATATAAATAGTAATAATGTAATTATTGATATTATTATATTTATATTATATGAAAATCTAAAATTAAAAAAATTATTATTTATAATATTAAATATTTTGTATCCATCAAGAGGAATTATTGGAAGTAAGTTAAAAATTAAAATTGAAAAGTTATAGTTTTTAAATAGTTCAAACATATAATCATTTATTATATAGTTTTTATATAGTATATATATTATTATAAATAGTATTTGTTGAAATATTGGTCCCATTATAGTTATAATAAATTCTTCTTTTAGTGGTTTATCAATTATATCATCTAGTATTGTAATACCACCAAATGGATATATATTTATTTTTTTTACGTTCCATTTATATAGATACATAAATATATAGTGTCCAAATTCATGAATTGTTATAAGTAAGAATATTACAGTTATTTCTTTAAATAAACCTGTTATTAAAGATAAAAATATTAATATTAGTGTATAGTTATTAATTTTTAGTTTATTTAAGAACGTCCTTATAATTAACATCTACCCCATCCTTTTGAAACATAAGATATAATTCATTATTTTTAGCTTCACCAACAATCATATTATCTGAGACATAGTCATATAGTTTCATATTTGTTGTAGATAAATTGCCATACCAAGCATCTATTCCATCTGATTGTTGTATTATTACTGTTTGACCCATATTTTCTTTTTCACCTGTAAATATAACAATACCACCTTTAATTATCGGAATAGCATAATTTTCTTCTAATGTTAATTTTACTCCTTTATTATATACTGATAAATTAGTATATTCTAATTTTTCTTTAAATACTTTTTTTTCATTAAATACATTTTGAAATGGTATTACATTACCTATTTTTTCATTATAAAATTTTTTTATAGATGCGAATGATAAATTAGAATTATAAACGTATTTATAAATTTTATTTTTTATATCAGTATTTGATTTAATTAGTATAGTAAATACTAAAAATAATACTAAAACTAATGAAAATTTTATAAAGAAAGTTTTTATTTTATTTTTGTAGTTATTATCTTTTTTTTCATCATTTGTAGATACATTAGTTTTTTTATTTTTTATTCTCTTTTTTATATCAGATATCTTGTCCATATTATTCACCTAGTAATTAATATGAAGTTTGTTTATAAAATATTCTTTATTTTTGTTTTATTTATTATTAAATAAAATAATGCACTATAAATTATGTTTATTATAAAAAAGTGTTTTATTATAAATAATAAATCATGTAAATTATAATTATAGTAATTAAAAATATTAAAGATTATAAATAGTAATAGATTATATATTATTATTCCTATTACTGATACTATTATTATATTTATAAAATTATATTGATATTTTTTAAAATAATAATAGATTATAAAAGAATAAATAAAAAACACTATTAAATTTAATATATAAAAATTAGTAAATAAAATATCATATATTATTCCAAGTATAATTGATAAACAAAAAAAATCTTTTTTACTATTTTTAAATTCAGGATATATAAAAATTAATGATAAAAATGTAAATAATGGGACTAAGTAAGAATTAGTATTAATATATATATTTAATATACTTTCTAGTATTAAACTTATTAAAATAATTAAATATTTAATCATTTTTATCACCTATTATTATAGTAATAATATTTAAATTATTAAAATCAGATGCTGGAGTTATTTTTATTATATTTGATATACCATATGTATCTTTTTTAATATCATTTATACTACCAATTAATAAACCCTTAGAAAAAGAATCACTTAAACCAGATGTTACTACATTAATACCTTTTATTTTATTTATATCAAAATCACCTATTACATTTTTTAAATATAATTCATTATTTTCTATATCATATCCACTTATTAAACCATAATAAGGTTTATCTTCAATATAAAATAATGCAGAAATATAATCATTATCACTTTTATTTGTTAAAAGTTTAATATCACTTGTAGTATTATTTACTTTTATTACTTTACCAATTAAACCATTATAATTAATAGCTGCATATCCTTCTTTTATTCCATCTTTTTTACCCTTATCAATAGTTATAATATTATACCAATATACTGTACTTCTTTTTATTATAGTAGCATTTTTTAATACTTTATCACTTAAAGTATTATTTAAATCAAGGGTTTTCTTTAAATTTTCAATTTCTTTTTCATAATCTTTATTGATTTCACTTATTAAATTTGAATTATCATTATTATTAACTATTCTAATTCTATATATAATTGAGCTAGCATCTTTTATTATTTTAAATAAGAAATTATTATTTCTATCATCACTAATAAAATAAAATAACCCCATATATAAAAGAATAATTAATATAATACATGTTATTATTCTTTGATAAAATTTTTTCTTATTTTTTTTATTTAATTTTCTCACACTATATCACCATTTTCATAAAAACTATAATAATTATTTCCAACAATTATATGATCTACTACTTCTATTCCTTGTATTTTACCTATTTCTACTAAATGTTTTGTTATATTTATATCTTCTATAGATGGAAGTGTATCACCACTTGGATGATTATGAATACATACTATTGATGATGCACTAAGTAAATAAGCATATTTAAATATTTCTCTTGGATGAACTATACTTTTATTTATAGTACCTATAAAAAGTAATTTTTTCTCAATTAAATTCTTTTTTGAATCTAAGTAAAGAGCATAAAATTGTTCTTGCTTTATATTTTTAATATCATCTTTTATATAATTATATATTTTATCTGCTGAATTCAGTTTTATTTTGGCTATATTTTTATCATAATATACTCTTTTACCTAGTTCAATTGCAGATAATAGTTTTATAGCTTTTACTTCACCTATTCCTTTTATTTGTTTTAATTTATTTAAAGATATATCTTTTAAATCAGATATATCTTTTAAATTTTTTAATATATTATCTGATAATTCTTTTACTGACATATTTTTAGTACCTTGATTAAGTATAATACTGATAAGTTCATTATTAGATAAATTTTTTGCTCCATATTTTATAAATCTTTCTCTTGGTCTATCAAATTTTGGAATATTTTTTATAAGTACATCATTCACTTCTAAGTATCAACTCCTCATATTTAGATAGTATTTGTTTTTCTGCAGTAAGTATTGTTGATTTATTATCAGTGCTTGATACTAAATTATCATATTGTGATAATGTTTCTAAAAATGTATTATCATCTACATTTACTTTTTTCATATATATATTATCATCTATACCCTGCGCACCTATAATTTTATCTTTTAAATCTTTATTTTTAGTAACACCTATTAATACATGATACTTATCATCATCTACATAATAAAAATAATCTTTTAGCTTTTTTGTATTTTCAACCATATAATCATTATTTGAATAAACACCATATTGCATTAAATAAACATATTCATCATTATTAATTACGTTCTTTTTTTCATTTAAATATCCATTATAAATATATTTACCTATAATAATACCTATTATAATTGCAACTAAAAAAGAAATTATTGTCTTTTTGTTCATATTCTTCACCTATTTTTATAATACATACACTAATGTATTTAATTTGTCGAAATAAAGATTAATACAAAAATTTGTCAAAAAAAATTATTTTCTAATATTTTATTTGACAATATTTTTAAAAATTCCATTAAAAAAAGAAAAATTTTAATTTTTCTTATATATTTTCTTCATCAATAATATCTTGTACTTTATATAAAACATCAAATACTGATATTTCACTTATTTCATCATCTATTCTTTTTTTTAGTTCAACTATATGATCATTAGCTTTTTTTCCAATAGTTATTCTAATTGGTATCCCAATTAAATCCATATCATTAAATTTTACTCCTACTCTCTCATTTCTATCATCTAAAAGTGTTTCAATATCTGCATCTGTAAAAAGTTGATATAAATGATTAGCAGTTTCAAGTTGCATTTCATTATTAGTATCAACTATAATAATTGCAACTTTATAAGGTGCTATACTCATAGGCCATATTATACCTTTTTCATCATTTCTTTGTTCAACAATTGCTGCTAAACATCTTTCAATACCTATTCCATAGCAACCCATAACAACTGGTTTTAAAGTATTATTTTTATCAGTATACATTAAATCAAAACATTCTGAATACTTAGTACCAAGTTTAAAAGTATTACCTACTTCTATTCCTTTTTTAAATAGTAAATTTTTACCACATATAGGACACATATCTCCTTGTTTTGCATATCTAATATCTGAAACTAAATCAATATTAAAATCTTCTATATTAACATTTTTATAGTGATAATCCTTTTTATTTGCACCAACTATAAAATTTACCATCATTGATACTTCATTATCTACAATAATAGGAATATTTAAACCAATTGGACCAATATAACCTATAACAGTATCTAAATTATTATTTATTTCTTCATCTGTTGCAAGTCTAACTTCCATACCATCAAATAACTTTGATAATTTTAATTCATTAACTGAAGAATCATTTTTTATAAGTACTGCATATAACTTATCATCTATATTATATATTAAAGTTTTAACAAGTTTACTTTCTGCTTCATTTAAATACTTTAATAGCTCACTAGTTTTAGTTGCATCTTTTGTCTCTACAATATCTTTTTCTAATTTTTTTTCAGTTGATTCTTTAGTTGATATTATAGATTCACATACTTCTAAATTAGCTGAATAGTCACATGATTCACAAAAAGCAACAACATCTTCTCCTATATCAGTAATAGCTTGAAATTCTTCAGATAATATTCCACCCATATTCCCTGTATCAGATTTTACTATTCTATAATTAATACCAAGTCTTGCAAATATCTTCTTATAAGCATTAAACATATTATTATAACTAATATCAAGCCCATCAAAATCTTTATCAAAAGAATATGCATCTTTCATTTGAAATTCTCTAACTCTAATAAGTCCATATTTTGGTCTTGATTCATCTCTAAATTTTTTACCTATTTGATATAAACTAAATGGTAAATCTTTAAATGATCTTACTTTAGAAAGTGCACATATAGTAAAAATTTCTTCATGAGTTGGTCCTAAAACATATCTTTTATCATATCTATCTTTTAGCTTAAACATATCATTTTTAAAAGATGATAATCTATTAGTTTTACTATAAAATTCTTCATTTACAAGGCATGGCATTAATACCTCTTCACTATTTATCATATTCATTTCTTCACGTACTACTTTTTTTATATTTTCTAAAACTTTTTGTCCAAGTGGTAAAAACATATAAATACCAGATGATGTTTTTTTAATCATACCAGCTCTTACTAATAGATTTCCACTTACACTATCTTCATCTTTTATATTTTCTCTAATAGTATAAAAAAAACTATTTTTTAATTTCACTAATAACACTTCCTTTAAGATAAGTAAATTATAACAAAAATTAATATGTATTTCAAATAGAGCAAAAAAAGTTCTCAAAAAAGAGAACTTTTCTTTTACATATTATCTAGCATTTTGGTTACTTCTTTACCAGTTTTTTTCATAAATTTTCCCAATTTTCCTGATTTATATTGATCATACATTGCAACCATACCTGCACCTACACCAATACCAAGTGCCATCATGCCAAGTGTCTTTTTCATTTTTTCACCTCATTTAATAATATGTTTGGCAAAAGTGCCATTTATATTATTTACTTAATAATGACTAATTATTCGTTAAATGACTTAATAATCTATCTTTTAACTTTGTTTTTCTTTCATATACAATTTCATTTTGAACTGAATATAAAAATGCATTTTTATCTCCAACAATTGTTAAATTATCTTTTGCTCTTGTTACTGCTGTATATATTAATTTTCTATAAAGCATTATTTTATATGAAAATAATATAGGAATTATAACTATTTTAAATTCACTACCTTGTGCTTTATGAATACTAATTGCATATCCATGTTTTATCTTTATATAATCTTTTGGTTCATATTTTACTACATTACCATCAAATGATATAAACAAATTATTTTTTTCTATTTTTGAAATATAACCTATATCACCATTAAATACATTATTATCTGGATCATTTTCAAGTTGAAGAATCTTATCATTTTCCCTATATATAATATCTTTAATAACTATTTCATTTTGATTTTTCTTTGGATTAAAAACATCTTGTAAAATTTTATTTAAATTATCAATACCATTTTCACCTTTATACATAGGTACTAAAACCTGTATATCATCTACTTTATATTTTTTTTCTATAGCTTTTTCACATATAAGCTTTATATAATCTTTTAAATTTGTATTACTACAATAAATAAAACTATAATCATCCTTTTTTAAAGTAAAATCATAATTAACATTATTATCTTTTATTTCTTTAGCTAATGTAGCTATATATGAATTTTCATCTTGTCTATATAAATCTGTTAAAAAAGTTACATTAATCATTTCACTATCAATTAAATCTTTTAATATTTTACCAGGTCCAACACTTTCTAATTGATTATAATCACCTATCATAACTACTTTAACATTTTTATTTAATCCTTTAAATAAATTATCAAGTAAAATAGTATCAATCATACTTACTTCATCTATAATTACAAACTCACAATTAGATTTATTATTTTCATTTACCATAAACCTATTTGAATCTTTATTCCATTTTAAAAATCTATGTATAGTAGATGCTTTCATTAAACAAGATTCACTCATTCTTTTAGATGCTCTACCAGTAGGAGCAAGTAAATTTACTTTCATATTTAATTCTTCTAATGATAAATTATTCAATTTTTTATATAATTCTATTATAGCTTTTATTATTGTTGTTTTACCTGTACCAGGTCCTCCTGTTATTATACTAAAATTACTATTTAATGCATTTTTAATTGCTAGTATTTGTTTATCATTATATTTAACATTAAATTTTTTTTCTAAAAATAATATTTCTTTTTCTATATTTTTATAATTTAAAGAAGATTTATTAGTTAAATAATATATTGTATCTGAAATATTATTTTCACAATTATAATATTCCCTTAAAAAATAACAATCTTCTTCTATTACTATTTTTCCAGTTTTACTAATTTCTATTAATAAATCTTCAAATATTTCTTTTGAATCATCTATTTTTATATAATTTAAAACCTCATTATAAATTTCATCAATAGTTAAATATGTATCACCATTTTTAAAACATAAATCTTCCATTACATGTATAACAATTGCAACTACTCTTCTATAATCTAAATCATCTATATTTAAATTTTTTCTAACATTTTCTATTTTAGAAAAAGTAATATCAGAAATATCATCTATAATAGAATATACATTTTCATTTATTACATTAATAGTTATATCTTTATATTCATTATATATTTTCATTGCATCTTTCATAGTAAATCCAATACTTGTTAAATAAATAATAGTATTATAACTTTCATTATATTTATTTAGTATATTGTAAATTTTGATAGCTTTATTTTCTTTTATAGATGGTACTAAAAGAAGATTTTTATAATCTTTTGATATAATATCAAGAGCATCTTCACCTAAAATATTAACAATTTCTTTTGCTGTTTTTATACCTATCCCAGGAAATAAATCACTAGATAAAAAATCTATAACAGCATCCTTACCTTCTGGTTTAACTCTATTATATTCTTCTACTTTATACTGAATACCATATTTTTTATTATCTATAAATTCTCCATAAAAAATATACTTATCATCTATAGTTAATTCATGGAAATAACCAGTAAATGTAATAGTTTCAAGAACAAAATCTTCATATTCTTCATTATTAGTATCTAAAACTTTAAATAAACCTATTACATAATTATCATCTGATTTAAATATATATTTTTTAAAAATTCCTTTAATATACTTTTTCATAGTTTAATCCTTTCAAAAATAATTATACAAAAAAAAGATATTATTTTAAATACCTTTTAATTTCATTATTTAAAAAATTAATTTTATTAATTATTAACTTTAACTTTAATAGTTCCATCAAAAATACCATTATTATAACTATTTAATTTTACTTTAATTAATTTATTTAGATTATCTTTATTTGCTTTAAATCTAACTTTACCATAATTTGATAAATGACCAATTAAATAACCATCTTCAAAGGTTTCAGTTAATACTAATTCTTCTTTATTAATAAATTTTTTATAATATTTTTCTTTTAATTTATTACTTAAATCTATTAACTCTTTTACTCGTTCCTTTTTTATATTTCCATCTATTTGATTATTCATATTAGCTGCAACTGTGCCTTTCCTTTTAGAATATGGAAAAACATGAAGTTCTGTAAAATTTAATTTTTCAATCATTTTTTTAGTAATTAGAAAATCTTCTTTAGTTTCATTTGGGAAACCTACTATTACATCAGTAGTAATCGCAATATTAGGTCTAACTTTTCTAATCTCATTTATTTTATTTATATAATAATTCATATCATATTTTCTATTCATAAGTTTAAGTATTTTATCACAGCCAGATTGAAGTGGTATATGTATATGATCTACTATCTTATTACTATTTTTAAGAACATTAATAAATTTATCTGTTAACTCAGTTATTTCAATAGATGATATTCTAATTCTCTTTAATTTATCTATTTTTTCAAGTTCTAAAAGTAAATCACTAAGATCATATTCTTTTAAATCTTGACCATAATGACCAGTATGTATACCAGTTAATACAACTTCTTTATAACCATTATTTACTAAATCATTTACTTCTTTTAATACTATGTTCTTATCCTTACTTCTAACGTTACCTCTTGTATATGGAATAATACAATATGAACAATAATTATTACATCCATCTTGTATTTTTACAAATGCCCTTGTATGATTTTCAAATTTATCTAAAACCATATTTTCAAATTTTACATTTTTTAAATTAAATATTCTTGTTATCTTTTTATTTTCCTTTATATAATTCTCAACTAAATCTACTATTTTACTTTTATCTTTATTTCCAATAACAATAGATACACCTTCTATATTAGAAACTTCATCTGGATTAACTTGACTATAACATCCCATAACTACAACTATAGCATTTTTATTACGTTTAATAGCACTTCTTATTATCTTCCTACTCTTTTGATCACTTGTATTTGTTACTGAACATGTATTTATAACGTATATATCAGAAAAGCATTCAAAAGGTACAACTTCATAATTTCTATTTTTAAATAAATTAATTATAACCTCAGTTTCATATATATTAACTTTACAACCTAATGTATAGAATGCTACTTTCATATTATTCACCTTCTAACAGTTATATTATACAATAACAAATTAAAAAAACAAGTATTTACTTGTTTTTTAATAAATCTAAAGTATATTTTTTATTTTGTTCTTTATTATTAACATCAATGTTAAATAATTTATATTGAAGATCTAATAATTCTTCATCCCTAAGATCAGCATTTAAAGAATACATATAAAAATCATTTACTGATTTAAATAATTTAAATATTAATGAGCTATCAATATAAATAATTAATAAACAAATATATTTCATAATTTTTGAATCTACTATTTTTTTAATCATCATACTTTTTATATCTTCTCTAATATTATCTACATTTAGTAAGAATAAATATATATATTCTATATCATTAGTAAACAAAATTCTCTGTGCTAAAATAGTTATATTATCTTCATTTAAATTTTCAACATTAGTTGCAAATTGATATATGTTTTTAGCACCTTTACTACAAATATATTGAGTTAAATCATTAAAACAAGTATAATCTAAAATCATTTTAGAAGCATATTTTATTATTACATTAACGTTATCTGTATTAATTATAGCATGTGTTAAATCATATATTAATCTAGGCATTTCATTTTTTAATAATAAATCTTTAATTTCTAAACTAAATTCTAAAATAGAATAAGCATCTTTTTCTTCATTACAAACTAATGATACTAATTTTTTCAACATATCTTTATTAGCATATTCCATATTTTTATTATTTTCTATTAAATCGTAAACTGGAACAAGAGATTTATTTACTAAAAATAATTCAATAATACTATTAATTTTTTCATTTATAAATTCTAATTTTGCTATTATTGATAAATAATATATTCCACCTAAATCAAATAGTTTATTAATTATTTTCTCAAAATATTCTAAACTCATATATTGATAATATGATTTAATAAAAATAAATAACATATTAAAATTACCATTTTTAATATAATATTTAGCAACTAAATCATAAATACCAGTTGGCAACATACCATTTGTATCAAATAAATATTTATTAATAGTAGAATAATTTTTACTATCTAATACTTTATTTATTAATACATTATAGTCACTTTTTCTTAGATTATTTAATTTTGAAACCCTTATTATACTATCAATATTTCCTCTTTTAGCTATTTCAATTACAAAATCTGATATATTATATCCATCTAAATTAGGTAACATATATTGATTACTTATTAAAAATATTAACTGGTCATCACTGCAAGATTTACAAAAACGATCAATTATTTTCATTTTTCTTTTATGTGGTATAGTGTTTTTATCTTTAAATTCACAATAATAATTTATAAAATTTTTATTATCCATAATATAACTCCTGTCATCTTTAATAATATTCTATACTATAATAAAAAAAAGTCAATAAAATAATTGACTTAATCTAACTCATTTCTAAAATTTTTAAGTGAACTTAAAAAATCAATATCAGATAATATTTCTATATCTTCATCTTCATTATCATTTTTATCTTTTAAATTCATATTTTGAACACCATATACTGGAGATATAATTTTAGAAGCTTTGAATTTTGATTGTTCATATTCATTTTTTGTTTTTAATACTTCATCATTACTAATATTTTCATCTTCACATTTATATACTATTTTTTTAGCTCCTGCTTTTTTAACTAACTCATCATAACTAATTATAGCGTTTTCTTCTTGATCAACTTCAAAATTAGTTAAATCAATTGGTTTTTCTTCTAAAGTATTTTGAATTAATCTAGATACATCATCAATTGATGTTTTTTTAATTTTAACTTCTACTACATTATCTTCTATTTTTTCAATATCATCATCTATATTTAAATTAGTATCAATATTATCTATAATATCTAATTTTTTACTTACTTTAGATAATGTATTATCACTATTAGTTATCATTTTTTTACTTTTTTTATTTGTTATCATATTAATTATAAAAATACTAATTAACATTAAAATAACTAAAATTATTAAGAATATCAATATTTGACTACTACCATCCATATTTGAATATTTATATAAAATCATGTTTACAAATTTCATTTACTTCACCTCATAAATTCATATTTTATAGCGCTCATTACAAATATGGGTGCTGTTTCTGTTCTTAATATTGTTTTACCTAAAGTAACACTTTTAAATCCATTTGTTATTAAAAATGTTTCCTCATCAGAACTTAAACCACCTTCTGGTCCAACAACTATAATAATTCTATCACAGTTTGTGTTATTTTGTAATATTTTTTTAATACTTTTTTCATTTTCTTTTGTACTACATACTATTTTTAAATCATAATCAAGTTTTACTATATCATTTATGTTCATTATATTACTTATAGTAGGACATATACTTCTATTTGATTGTTCAGATGCTTCTTTGCAAATAATAGACCATCTATCTATTTTTTTTAATTCTTTATTATCAATTTTACTTTTACATCTTTCTAGTTTTAAAGGAATAAAACTATATGCACCAAGTTCTGTACACTTTTGAAGTATAAAATCAATTTTATTTTCATTTACTATAGAAAATGCAACTGTAATCTTTTTATTTAGTTCATTATCTTCATCTTTAATATCTAAAATATCAAATTTTATATCATTTTTACAAATATAAGTAATATTACAAGTATATACTTTTTTTAAAAAAACTATTTCTATTTTATCATTTACTTTCATTCTCATAACTTTAGATATATGAAATATATCTTTACTACTTAAAGTTAATTTTTCATCAAGTGCAAAATATCTTTGCATTATAACCACCTTACTTATTATAAAATATTATTTTTAATTAAACAATTAGTTTTTATAATATTTTATTTTTATTTTAACTTTACTAGTAAAATATGTATTTTTTTGATATACTAATTTATAGTAAGGAAGCGATAATATGGATGATAACATAATAAAATATGAACCAAATAATAAATTTAGTGTACTAGATAATTATTCTGAAGAATTAACTAGTAAAACTTATATTACTAATCCTGCGATTGCAAGAGAAAATGAAATTAAAAATTTAATTTTAATATTACTTAGTCCTGAAAAATCAGCAGTTTTAACTGGTAAAGCTGGTATTGGTAAAACATCTATTGTTGAAGGACTTAGTTATAAAATACAAAATAAAGATGTTCCTAATGCACTTATTAATTCAAAAATATATAAAATAAATACATCATCTCTTATTGGTAATTATAATAATGATGGTGATGAAGTATCTAAATTACAAATTTTAATAAATGAAATAATGGGAAAGAAAGACATAATATTATTTATAGATGAAATACATACTTTAGTTACTGCATCTAAAAATGGAGAAGTAGATTTTTTAAATATGTTAAAACCTGGTTTAGATAGAGGTGATATTAAATTAATTGGTGCGACTACTACTCAAGAATTTGAGCAATATTTATTAAAAGATAAAGCATTTTTAAGAAGATTTGAAAAAATAGAAATTGAAGAACCAGATCAAGAAACAACAGTAAAAATACTTATGGGAACTGTTAAAAAAATTGAAAATTCTACTAAAGTTAAATGGCCATATACAAATTATGTATTAGAATTAGTATGTAAATTTTTAGTTAATATGACTAGTGAATATAAAAGAGTTTATGAAAATGGATCTAGATATCCTGATGTATCACTTTCATTATTTTCTAAATGTTTTACATATGCAAGATTTGAAAATTCAGAATTTGTTACATTTAAACATATATATCAAGCAATTATAAATTGTAATAGTGTATATGATGACGTAATAAAAAAGGAACTTGTAGTTTTTAAAGAAACATTTAAAGAATATTTAGAAAAAGAAAATGTTGAGATGAAAATATAAAAATGTTCAGTTTAAACTGAACATTTTATTATGCATAAACTAATTGTTTTACATTATTAAGTAATTTTTCTTCATTAAATCTCTTATCATAATTATCATAATTTTCTTTATATAAATTCTTTTTAATTGATTTTATTTCAGTTGCATTAAAATATTCACTATATTCAATAAATTCATATAAATTATCAATACCATTAAATATTTTATTTATTAATTCTTTATCTATAAATATAGAAACTAAACATATATATTTTATATCCCCTTCGTTTAGTATTTTTACAATTAATAATTTATTTTTTTCATTATATTTATCATAATAAGCTTTTGCTAAATGATATAAGTTTTCTGAATCTAAATTCTTATACAATTTATCTATTACTTCATCTAATTTATTTTTACTTAAATTTTTTGATCTTATTATAAATTCAATTATACTATTAATATTTTTATTTTCTATAACCACATCAAAAAGTTCTGCAATATTTTTCTCATTTAAATTTTCACAATTAGCTGCTAAAGATATAATACATCTTATATCTTTAAGAATACATATTCTTAGTATTAATTTATTAACAGCATCTTCATTTAAATATTTTTCATTATTTATAATAATTTCATGTATTAACCACGGATTTTTTAATTTACAAATACTATCTACAATATAATTATGATCTTTAGTATTTTTAATAAGTTTATTAATAAAAATTATGTTACTAGTTTCTAATAATGTATTAATTAAATCTTTAATATTATTTACTGATAAATTAGGAATATTTATTAAAAATTTATAAATATATTCCGCGTTTTTTATTTTACATATAGCATTTACTAGTTTATTAAGGTCATAAGATGAAATATTAGTATTATTTAATGCAAATTCATATATATTAAGTGAATTTAATTTCATACATAACGTTAATATAATAATTTTATTATATATTTTTTTAAAAATTATAGCTATTCTCCCCCTTTGAAATTAAAAATAAACTAGGAAGTTTATTTTTTAAAAAATTTCTTAAATTTATTTATAAAATCATCTTGAGAATCTAAATTAGTTTCTGAAAGTGCTTTAAATAAATCTCTTTGTTTTTTATCTAATTTAGTAGGTATCATTACTTTAATAACTATATATAAATCCCCTACTTTACTTGAATTAATATATGGTACTCCTTTATTCTTTATTTTATGCTTATCTAAATTTTGTGTTCCTTCTGGAATATTTAATATTATAGTTTCTTTCATTAGTGGAACTTCTTTTTTACAACCTAAAGTTGCTTCTACAACATTTATAGGTAATTCCATATATATATCATTATTTTCTCTTTTAAAAATTGGATGTTCTTCTACTACAAATTCAACATATACATCTCCATTAGGGCCACCATTTATACCAGATTCTCCTTTTTCTTTTATCTTTATTTGATTTCCAGTATCTACACCAGCTGGTATTGTTATAGAAATAGTTTTTCTTTTTTTAACTCTACCATTCCCATTACAACTACTACAAATTCTTTCAAAAACTTTACCAGTTCCATTACACCTACTACAAGTTGTTTTAGACATAAAAGATCCAAATAGTGTATTTTGAGATTCTGTTACAGTCCCACTTCCATTACAATTAGGACATGTTTTTTCATTAAATCCACCTTTACCATTACATTTATCACATGTATCATATAAATCTAAATTAAAATCTTTTTTTGTTCCATATACTGCTTCCATAAAAGTAATGTTCATTTTATATAATGTATCATTACCTTTTCTTGCTCTATTACCTTTTGATCTAGATTGTGATGAAAAACCAAAACCTTGACCAAATACTCCAGAAAGTATATCTGATAAATCTATATCATCAAATCCAAAACCTGATGAAAATCCTCCATAAGAACCATAACCTGATCCTGCAGTATTATCAAATGCAGCATGACCATACTGATCATACATTTTTCTTTTATTTTCATCAGATAAAACTTCATAAGCTTCTTGGACTTCTTTAAATTTTTCAGGAGCATCTTTATCTTTATTTAAATCTGGGTGATATTGTTTTGCTAAGCGCCTAAATGCACTTTTTATTTCTTTATCACTAGCATTTTTAGATAATCCCAAAATTTCATAATAATCTCTTTTTGCCATGTACTTCACCTTCCATTAATCATTTAATGCTTTAAATTCATTTAATATTTCTTTAAAATAATCAATTGCATTTTTTATAACTTTACTATCATTCATATCTATTCCTATTTCTTTAAGTTCATCAACAGGAAATTTTGTACTTCCTAATGATAGAAATTTTAAATAATCATCTCTCATCTTTGTATTACCATTTAATATTTCATTTGTAATATAAGTAGCTGCTGAAATAGAAGTAGCATATTTAAATACATAAAAGAAATAGTAAAAATGTGGTACTCTTTCCCATTCATATTTTATATCTTCATCTAATATAACTGAATCCTTAAAATATTTTTCATTTAATTTATAATATTCATCACATAAAAACTCACTAGTAAGTATTTCACCATTTTCTACATAATCATATATATTTTTTTCAAATTCTGCAAACATAGTTTGTTTAAATAGTGAAGCTTTATAAAATTCTAATAGTCTATTTAAAATAAATTTCTTCTCATCTTTATTACTTGCATTTTTAATCATATAGTGTGATAATAGCAACTCATTTACAGTAGATGCAACTTCTGCTACAAAAATACTATATCTAGAATATTGATAAATATTATTTTTATTAGAAAAATATGTATGAACTGAATGACCTAATTCATGTATAAGAGCAGATACATCATCAAATCTACCTTCAAAATTTAATAATATAAATGGATTTTGATTATATGCATCCGTTGAATATGCTCCACTTGTTTTACCTTTATTATTATACACGTCTATACATCTTTCATTAAACATTTTTTTAATTGCATTTATATAATCATCACCTAATACTTGTAATGCATTTAATATTATATCTTTTGCTTGTTCATATGTATATATTTTTTCATTTTCATCAATAGTTGAAACATAAATATCATACATGTGTAGTTCATCTAAATTTAATAATTTCTTTTTATATTTATAATATTCTATTAGTGGAGTTATATTATTTGTTACAGTATTAATTAAATTATTATATATAGATGTATCTATATCTTCTAAATATAATGCTTCAAACAAAGCATTTTTATAACCTCTTAATTTAGAAATAGTTACATTTGCTTCAATAAAACTAGATAAACATTTTGCGATTGAATCTTTATGATTTTTATATGTTTTATACATTAAATCAAATGCTTGTTTTCTTACATTTCTATTTTTAGATGAAATATATATACTATAATTACTATCAGTTAATTCTACCTTTTCTTTATTTTCTAATGTAATATAATCAAATGAAAAATCAGAATTAGTAAGTAGATTATAAATATCTTCTGAATTATTCATAGCTTTACTAATAGAAGATAGTAACTTTTCTTCAGTTTCAGAAAGCATATATTTTTTATTTCTATATAACCCTTTTAAATATATTTCATATTCATCTTTAAGTTTTTCTGATTCTTCATAAAACTTTTCTATATCTTTGTAATTATATTTCATTAAGGTTGGAATTATAAATGAAGATTCTTTTTCATATTCATTAATTAAATTCATCATTTTACCATAATATTTTTGATATGTTGAATTTGATGTATCTTGATCATATTTACAATGTGAATATAAATATAATTTTTCTATATTACAATCAATTCTCATATATTCTTGTAAACAATTATATAAATTTTGTGCACTTTGCATAATAGTTTTTTCAAACTTTTTTAATTTTTTTATACTTTGTGATAATTTTTCTATATCTTTTAGAAATTCTTCATCATTTTTATATATACTACTTAAATCCCATTTATATTTTTCTTCTATTTCTTCTCTTTTCTTTTGTTTAATTTCCATATTATGGTACCTTTCATAGTAAAGAAAGTTCTAATTACTAGAACTTCTAATTATTTTTCTTCATAATCTGCATCTACTACATTATCATTATTTGAATTATCATTATTTTCTTCATTTTGTTCACTAGTTTGATTTGCTTTTGCAGCTTCTTCATATACTTTTGAACCTAATGCCATAGCTTTTTCATTTAATTTTTCTTTTGCTTGTTTCATTTTTTCTATATCTGCTGATTCAATAGCTTCTTTTGCTTCTTTTATAGCATCTTCTGCTTCATTTTTTTCTTTATCTTCTATCTTACCATCTAAATCTTTAATTGCTTTTTCAGTTGCAAATACTAATTGTTCAATTTCATTTTTTAAATCTGCTTCTTCTTTTCTTTTAGCATCTTTTTCTTTATTTTCTTCTGCTTCTTTAACCATTTTATCTATTTCCTCATCTGATAATGAAGTTGATGCAGTTATTGTAATTGATTGTTCTTTATTTGTACCTAGATCTTTTGCTTTAACATTTACTATACCATTTGCATCTATATCAAATGTAACTTCTATTTGAGGTACTCCTCTTGGTGCTGGTGGTATATTATTAAGTTGGAAATTACCAAGTGTCTTATTATCATTTGCCATAGGTCTTTCACCTTGAAGTACATGTATATCAACTGCTGGTTGATTATCAGCTGCTGTTGAGAATACTTGACTCTTACTTGTTGGTATTGTTGTATTTCTTGGTATTAATACAGTCATAACTCCACCCATTGTTTCAATTCCAAGAGATAATGGTGTTACATCAAGAAGAACTATATCATTTACTTCACCAGTTAATACTCCACCTTGAATTGCTGCACCCATTGCAACAACTTCATCTGGATTAACTCCTTTAGATGGTTCTTTTCCAAGTTCATTTTTAACTAAATCAGTTACCATTGGAATTCTTGTTGATCCACCAACAAATATTACCTTATCTATATCATTTTTAGTTAACTTAGCATCTTTTAATGCCTTTCTAACTGGATCAAGTGTTGATTCTACAAGATCACGAATTAAATCTTCAAATTTTGCTCTTGTTAAAGTTGTTTCTAAATGAAGTGGTCCATTTTCTCCTTGAGATATAAATGGTAAACTAATTTGAGTACTAGTTACTCCACTTAAATCCTTCTTAGCTTTTTCTGATGCATCTTTTATTCTTTGCATTGCCATTTTATCTTTTGATAAATCAATACCATTTTCTTTTTTAAATAAATCTACTAGATAATCTGATACTCTATTATCAAAATCATCTCCACCTAATTTATTATTACCTGATGTTGATTTAACTTCATAAACACCATCACCAAGTTCTAGAATAGATACATCAAATGTACCACCACCAAGGTCATAAACAAGTATAGTATGTAAATCATCTTGTTTATCAGAACCATATGCTAATGAAGCAGCTGTTGGTTCATTAATAATTCTTTCAACTTCAAGTCCAGCAATTTTACCTGCATCTTTTGTAGCTTGTCTTTGAGCATCATTAAAATATGCTGGAACTGTAATAACAGCTTTAGTTACCTTTTCTCCTAAATAACTTTCAGAATAATCTTTAATATATCCTAAAATCATAGCAGAAATTTCTTGTGGTGTATATTCTTTACCATTTGCTTTAACTTTTTCATCTGTTCCCATTAATCTTTTTATTGAATATATTGTATCTGGATTTGTTACCATTTGTCTTTTAGCAGCATCACCTACTATAATTTCTCCATCTTTAAATGCTACTACAGAAGGTGTTGTTCTATTTCCTTCTGGATTTGGGATAACTGTTGAATTACCCCCCTCTAATACAGCAGCACAACTATTAGTTGTACCTAAATCTATACCTATTATTTTACTCATATTTATCCTCTCCTTTATTTACTTACCTTTACCATTACTGGTCTTATTACTTTATCTTTATAAGTATACCCCTTTTGCATAACTTCTATTACTATGTTTGAAGGTGTATCTTTTTTTTCTTCTTGCATAACAGCTTGATGATAACTTGGATCAAACTCCTTACCTAAGGCATCTATTTCTTTAACTTCAAATTTATCTAAAATATTTTTAATATTATTATATATCATATTAATACCCTTTTGATAATTTATTACTTCATCACTTAAATTATTATTAGTAGATAAAGCTCTTTCAAAATTATCAATTACTGGTAATAATTCTAATATTAAAGATTCGTTAGAATATTTCATAATTCTAGACATTTCTTCATCTTTTCTTCTTAATGTATTAACCATTTCAGCAGTTACTCTCATATTTTTATCTTTTAAACTATTTATTTCATTTTGAAGTTCTTCTATCTGCTTATTTTTCTTACTATCTTTCTTTTCTTTTTTTTCTTTTTTAGGTTCTTCTTTTATTTCTTCTATAGTTTCTATTTCTTCATTTTTATCCATTACATAACCTTCCTTTACTTTTCAATGTTAGATTTTAAAAACTCAAGTAAACTTACAACTCTATCATATTCCATTCTTTTTGGACCAAGTATTGCAAGAGTACCTTCTCTTCCATTAACATTATATTTTGTTTTAATTACTGTTAAATCATCATCTATTTGACTTTCTTTTCCTATATATATATTAATACCACTACTATCTTCTTTAATTGCGGAAACTATATTATTATTATCAAACTTATTAATTAAATTTCTTATTTTATTAGCATCTGTTGAAAATTCATCGAGTTCTAGTATTTTATTTTTACCTCTCATAGTCATATCATTAAAGTCTTTAAAACTACTAAATGCAGTATAAAATGCATTATATAAAATTTCATGATGTTTTACATATTGATTAATGATAGGTTTTATTTCAAATTCTAATTTTTCTTTTACTTCATTTATTGGAGTTCCTACTATAAGCTTATTAATAAGTTCAACTACTTTATTAACTTCAGATAAATCAGATCCACTTATATTTATAAGTTTATTTTCAACATGACCTTTATCTGTTACTAATATAGCTGTAACATTTTCTTCATCTATAGGAATTGCTTCTACTTTTTTAAGTCTACTACTTGATGCACTATCTTTAAGTACAATTGCAGTATAATTAGTCATTTCAGAAATAATTTCTAATCCCTTAACTATAGCATCAGATAACTGAAGTTGATTATTTTGAAAAATAGTTTGAAGTCTAAGCACATCTTCACCAGTCATTTTCTTAGGTTCCATTAAATTATCTACATAATATCTATAACCTTTTTCAGATGGAATACGACCTGATGAAATATGTGTTTTTTCTAAAAACCCAAGATCTTCAAGATTTTTCATTTCACTTCTTACAGTAGCAGAAGATACATTAAGAAGATCACATATAGATTTTGAACCTACAGGTTTAGGTACTTTTATATACTCTTCAACTATAATTTTAAGTATACTATTTTGTCTTTCACTGAGCATATATTCACCTCTAATCCAAGCATACAATCTAATTATAGCACTTATTTTAGCAATGTCAATACTTGAGTGCTAAAAAAATAAAAGTAGACAAAATTCTACTTTTATATATTTTCTAATTTAATAATATAATCATCATTTTCTTTACTAAATGATTCTCTATATAATTTTAAACATTTTTTATATAAATCTA
>CANQAQ010000007.1 GCA_947589275.1 uncultured Bacilli bacterium
AAGTTTTTACTTTATTATATAAAAGCAACTTAACCTGGTGTGTCAGCAACCTCGCACATCTACGCAGTCACACATAGACTAATTATAACAATACAAAAAAATAAATGCAAGCTTTTTAAGTAAAAAAAATAAAAAAGTTGAAGACTTTCTTATTATTTTATTCTTTTATACATATAAACTGTCACATATGGATTTTGTATATCAAAATTCGTTCCTGAACCCACACTTTCTGTTGATGTCTTATTTCCACTAAACGTACTAGTTATTGATCCTGATGGTGTATATGAATGTTGATGAGCTCCTGCACTAGATACAAAACTTGTTGAATTAGCATTTACAAAAGTTCCATCCAAAG
The DNA here is from genome assembly GCA_947589275.1 of uncultured Bacilli bacterium. GTDB lineage: Bacteria > Bacillota_I > Bacilli_A > RF39 > UBA660 > CAG-433. The sequence continues at coordinate 356 of CANQAQ010000007.1, forward strand.
GTCCATCATGAAAATATGCAAACTGAGCAGAAGAAGAACCTGGAGCATATATAGGTGTAGTATATTTTATTGCATGAGTATGTGATCCAGCTTCAGTTGTATTAGATTTTGTCCCAGTGAATGTACTTTTAATAGTTCCACTTGGTGTATATGAATGACTATGACTTGGTAAATTTGCTGTTGTTAAACTAATTAAACTACTTCCTCCTGTTTCATTTAAAGTATACACTAATGCATTACCATTTTCATCTGTTGTTGTACCTACTCCTACTAATGTTCTTCCTTGTGAATATGCTTCCCATTCCCCTCCAAATTTACTCTTTACTTTTTGGACTGTATCATCTTTAGTACTTATATATATGCTTCCTACTGGATATACTTCATTTATTACACTACTTTTTAATCCTGTTAATTTATTTTCTAACTCTGTAGTTTTTTTAGTTGAATTTGATAATTCACTTTCTAATTTTGTAACTTTACTATTTGAACTTGTTAAACTATTTTCTAACTCTGTTATCTTATCTGTTGATTCTAATAATTTACTTTCTAAAGCCGTTATTCTTTCTTCTAACTCACTATTTGTATCTCCATATTCTATATCTTTTATTGTTTCTTCATTTAATGCTTTATTTAGTGAAACACTATTATTTACTGTAAATAACATTATACTTATTGCTACTAAAAATATTGCAAATATTGTATATATTATTACTGATGATGCAAATCCTTTTTTATTCACTTTATCACTACCTTATTTTTTTATTTAAGTATACCCCCCCCCCGGCACTTTTGTCAATAAAAAAATTACTGATAATATATCAATAATTTTTTATATCTAGTATATAAGGATTAAACTGAGTCCCATCACCATTTTCTATAACTAAATAATTTTTTAATCTTATAACATTTTTCATACATGCATTAGAATTTTCATTTGAGTTTACTATTTCATTTGTACCACTTGTTAATATCTTATAATCATTATTTTGATTTATCCACATATCATTTCCATTTGATATATATGTATTACTATTTATCATACTCTCATTATATATTTGAGTTGTTATCATATTTTCATTATTATTTATTAATTTTTTTGTTGATTCTGTATAATCATCATTATATGAAGTTTTCATTACTAACTCAATGTTTTTCTTTTCAACCACATTATCACAATCATTTTTAACTATATATACATATCCATTTGAATCAACTTTAACAATCCTATAAATTTCTTCATTAAAACTTACATAATTTTTTGCATTAGTTCCTTTATATACATACTCATTATTAATTTGATATACACCATCATTTTCATTTAAATCTTTAATAATACTTGTAAAAGTAGTACCCTCAACATAATAAAAATTTATTTTTTTATCTTCATTTACTACTACAATTTTTGTATTTTCATCATATTTTTTTCCAGTTAATGGATTTTTAGCATTACTATTTATATAATTTTCTTTTATTAAATCTACAACTTTATATTCCGTAACACCTGTTTTACTGCCATCAGATAAATATTTTCTTTTTGCACTTTCTATTATTAATTTTTTAGATGAATCAAATGCACTAATTCTAGAATTTTCTACTACATTTAGTATTTTTGGTGTTGCAATTACTGCAACGACACCTAATATTACTATTACAGATAAAAGTTCTATTAATGTGAATCCCTTCTTCATAATATAACCTCCCTATTTTATTTTATATATCATTTTACCATTATAATTATAGTATTTATTACCTATTACAATATAATTTTCATATATAGTAATATCATCTATAATCTTCATTGTTAATTCATTAAATGTATTTAAATTAATAAGTAATTCATCATTATTATATATTGCTTTTATTATAGGATATTTGGTAGTTATTATATCAAAAGAATTATATATAGGTTTTATCAATATCTTACCCTTAGAATTTAATATACCATATTTATCATTTACTCTGAAAATAAACAATTCTTCTTTATTTTTATCTTTAATAGTCTTAAATAATTCATCTTCTAAAATAATTATTTCATCATACATAGGTTTTATAACCTCTTTACCAGAATCATTTATCACACCATATAAATTATCATACTTAACAATAGCATATCCATAACTAGTAAAATCTGATAATTCATCATACGATTTATTTGTTATTATCTTTCCTTTTTTATTTATAAAACCATACTTATTATTAGCTTCATATATTTTCATAAAACCATTTACAAACATATTATCAACTGGTTTTATATCATTAAATTCTCCTATTACATTATCTGAATCTACAATCTTATATTCATCTTTGTCAGTTTTAAAATTATGGCTTTTTTGTAAAATAACACCATCTGAATATGTATAATCTATATTATCATTAGAATTAATAACTTCCTTATTATTTAAATTTATATAATCAGTTTTACCATTTTCCTTTATACCAATAGCAATATTAGATGATAAATCATCAATTCTAATTCTTTTATAATCACTAGTTTCATATATTACTTTATCATTTTTAATAACAAAATATTTATTATTTTCTCCATCATTTTCTGATTTTACATAAAATACATTATTATCTAAAACATAAATATCACTTAGTGTATACTTATAAACTTCTTTACCAGTTTCTGCATTTATTATAGTTGATGAGGCATTTATTTTTACTTTAGCATATTTTTCTTTAGAATCACTAGTTGATATTTCTATTGATACATCTCTATTATCAACTTCATCAACTACATATGAATATATTTCTTTTCCATCTTTATTCATTAGTCCTAATGTCTCATCTCTTACAAATAGAAAAAGTCCAGATTTTGAATAACTTAAATTATCATAATTAAATCTCGTTAATTTATCTAAATTTTCATCTAATAAGCCTTGTTTCAAACCATCATTAGTAAATTTACTTGTAATATATCTATCAGAGTATAAATCTATATAAAAGAAATTACCAAATGGTACTTCAAGTTTTGCCTTGCTATTTAAAACCCCACTTAAATTATTATAATTTTTAACAATTGCATAGCCTCTATAAAAATCAGTTCCTGAAATATATTTAGGTTTTGCAAGCACTTCCCCCGTATTATCAATATATCCTACTTTACCATTTTCTTCTATTTTTATTAGATTTACTTCATCTGCTTTTATATTTGATGAAAATAAATAAATTCCCAAAAAAGAAACAAATATAAAAGCTATAACAGGTAAAAGTTTTAATTTAGGAATAATATTATTAGAAATTTTACTAAAAATATCTTCTTTATTATCTGACTCTTTATATTCATACATTTTATCTATATTATTAAGTTCTTCATCACTTGGAATATAACTATTTCCTAAATTTTCAAAAATAGATTCCTTATTATCATTAACTTCAATCTGTGTTGATAAATCTTCTTTTAAAGTATTATCATTTTTAACAAATGGAACAAATTCATTAATTCCTATATCATCAATTGTATCATTATTAATAGAAGGTTGTTTTTCAGTTGAAAAAGATTGTTCAAATGGTAATTCTTCTAGTTCATCATCTTCTTCTTTTGAAAATGGTAATTCATCAAAATCCATATTATACCTCCTATTCTTTATAATATAATAACACATATTTTATATAAAAAAAAGAATTTACAAATAATATTTGTAAATTAAAATTATTCTACTTTAGCACTAACAACAATTCTACTTTTTCCTCCATCTTCACATGTTACAAGTGTAACATGATAACTATCAAACCATGATAAATAACTAGTATCAGTTGGATCCACATATCTACTTACAGAATATACAGTATATTCTAATCTCCTACCAATAACATCTGTTATATATATCTTACTACCATTTTTTAAATATCTTATTGGATAAAAAAATTGATTTCGTCCTCTAAAATTATGACCTGATATAACAAATCCACCATACTCATTTAATTCAACACCATAAGATTTTATAGTTCCAATATTCATTGCAGCATATGTCTGTTCTTTTAATATTACTGAATTAAAATTAATAGCTGGTATTTCTATTCTACCAAGTATAGTATATCCAGCATAACTTACACTTGTACCATAATTTGTTGGTATTTCATCTTCCTTTTTTACTTCTATTTTTTTCTCGAATAGTTCAAGAGCATTTTTTGCTTGAGAATTTAATTTACGTTCTCTAAAATTGTCGTATATCATAAGAAACGTAAAAAAATAAAGCGCAAATATAAACAAAAATATACCTATATTTATTAAACGTTTCATATAAACTCTCCTCCTATTCTTTTTTATTATACCATATTAATCTATTTTCTTTATATTTAATTTATCAAGAATAAAATTTGCTATATCTGATAATTTATCAACATTTATAGATAAATTTTTATCACATACAATAAATGGTACTTTATTATTAGTATGACTTGTAACAATATTATTATCATCGTCAATCATCTTTTCTGCATTACCATGATCAGCTGTTATAATAAATAAATAATCATCATCAAGACATTTATTATATATTTTTCCTATCATTTCATCTACTTTTTCAACTGCTTTAATAGTAGCATTAAAATTACCTGTATGACCTACCATATCACCATTTGCAAAATTAAGTAATATAAAATCATAATCATTATCCATTTCCTTAAGTAATGTATTAGTTATTTCATCTGCACTCATTTCAGGTTTTAAATCATATGTTGCAACTTTAGGAGAATCAATAAGTATCCTCTTACACCCATCTAATTTAAGTTCTCTACCACCATCAAAGAAATAAGTAACATGTGCATACTTTTCAGTTTCAGCTATTCTAAGTTGTTTTTTATTATTCCTTGATAATATTATTCCTAAAGTATTATCTAATATATCTTTTTTAAAAGCTATGTCTGATTTTATATCATCATTAACATACATCATTGTAGTTAAATATAAATTTGATAATTTCTTAACATCAAAAAAATTAAAATTATTTGATACTAATGCATTTAATATTTCAATTGATCTATCAGGTCTAAAATTTACCCATATTATACTATCATTATCATGTATCATTCCATTTTGATCTATTATAGATGGAATTATAAATTCATCTGTAACATCATTTTTATAATTATCTAGTATAAGCTCTTTATAATTATCATATTTTAATCCAACATTATTAACTATGCTATCATATGCTTTCTTTATTCTATCCCATCTCTTATCTCTATCCATTCCATAATATCTACCAGATATAGTAGCAATTTTACCAATATTATATTTATTTATTTCATTTTGAAGTAAATCAAGATATTTAATACTAGAATCCATTTTTGTATCTCTTCCATCAGTAAATATATTAAAATAAACATTACTAAAATCATTATTTTTACATACTTTTAATAATTCTATAAAATGATTTATATGTGAATGTACTCCTCCATCACTTAAAAGCCCCATTATATGAATATTAGAATTATTTTCTTTAGCATGATTTATTGCATTCAAAAATGATTTATTATTATAAAATGATTTATCTTCTATAGACTTATTTATAAGTTCTAAATTTTGATATATTATTTTACCTGCGCCAATAGTTAAATGTCCTACCTCACTATTACCCATTTGTCCTTTTGGAAGTCCAACATATTCACCTGATGCTTCTATATATTTATTTGGATAAATACTAATTAATTTATCTAAATTTTTAGTATTAGCTTGTTTTACTGCATTACCATTTATTTTATCTGAATGACCTATACCATCCATTATACATAATAATACTTTTTTCATAAATTCCTCCAAAGTAAAAAATAGAATACTAATATCCTAAATCTTTAAGTATACTATTAATTTCCTTTTTATCTTTTTTGTTTAATGATGTTCCATAAACTATTGTGTTATCAACTCTATATAATTTAAAATATTTATCCTTTGTCATTTTAACTACTGAGTAATCATCCTTTAATTTAACTTTATAATTTTTATCACTTACATATGAAGTTTTTATATAATCAATTGCATCTTTTTCATCTTGAAATTCCATATACATAATCTGTATACTACCATTCCCTGATTCTATACTTCTTATTACATCTAATCCATAATCATTAGAATGATCAATTTGTATATATCCTTCTTTATCTTTAAAATATTCGTCATATGAAGTATATGATAATTTCTTATAATCTTTTGTACATCCAGCAAGTATTAATATTGCACATACTAGTACAATAACTTTTTTTACTATCTTCTTCATCTATAGGCCTCCTACTATTTTAATATTAACATAAACTAAAATTAATATCAATAATATTTTAATCTTTATAAGCTTCTAATCTATTTATCCTTACTCCAATATTTTTAAATTTTTCTTCATACTCAGTCATTATATTATTACTAAAATCACTATTATGTAAATCTAAAGAAATATTTTTTAATTTATAACCATATTCACTTAATGATTCTATTGAAAACTCAAATAAATGTATATTATCAGTTTTTTGAAATATTATTTTTTTACCCTTAAATATATTTTCATATTTATCTAAAAAATTTTTATGTGTAAGTCTTCTTTTTGCATTTCTATTTTTAGGCCATGGGTCTGAAAAATTTAAATATATTAAATCAACTTCTTTATCAAATACATCTTCTATAAGTCTTGCATCCATTTTTACTAATTTTAAATTTAATAAATCCTCATTTTCAAGTTTTTGAACTGCTCTTACAATAACACTATCATACATTTCAATACCAATAAAATTTATATTTGGATTATTTTTTGCCATATTTATTATAAAATTACCTTTACCCATACCTATCTCTATATGAATTTCATTTTCATTACTAAATACTTCTTTCCATTTACCCTTATTTTTTTCTGGACTTTTTACTATATATTTTGATTTTTCTATTATACTATCTACACCCTTAATATTTCTTAGTCTCACATAAATCACCTAATTATAATTATACTATAGCCCAAACAAAAAATAAACATATACATATACTAAAATTGAAAGAAATTAAGGAGGTTTTTTATGAATCAAGATAATAAAATTTACGTGTATGACGAAAGACCAGGATTTGAGTCATATAGTGCATTTAATGCTCAATATCCTACACCTATGATGCCTGTATTTCCAAATCAAATGAATATGCCAAATGTACCATTTAATAATCAAAATAATAGTTATAATCAACTTGAAAATAGAGTTTCTAATCTTGAAAAATCTGTTCAAAATTTAGAAAATAAAATTCAAAGACTTGAAGGAAATATATATCCTAAAGCAATAGATTATACTGAAATGAATAGTGATTATATAAATGCATCATATCAAAATTCAATGAACATAATGTAAAAAATCCACCATTAAAAATGGTGTTTTTTTATTTATACATTATAAGCGCAGAAAAACAATATATTTGTTCATCTGAAAACATAGTTATACTAACTTGAAATTTAATATCAATTATATCTTTATGCTCTTTTAAAAACTCATTTACCCTTTTTTCTAAATCAGCTTCATGACTTTCATCAAATATTTTAACTTTCATATTCTTCACCAATAATATTATAATAAAGAATATGTTATTTTTTTGTCACAAAATAGCTGGTATATTCATTATCATTAATTTTATAAGATACTAAAACTTTAAATTCACAATCAAATTTTTCAAGCTTATCTTCAAATGGTATATAACCAACTAATACTATACCTTCTGGTTTTTCACCTAAAATAAGATTAACACTATCATCAAATATTCCTATACTTGGAAATACATCATCAGTTTGTTTATCATGAATTGCAATTGCTTTAATATCAGTAATTTTATCTTTTGGATTATCAATTACAACTTGATACTGTATTTCTTCATCTGTTAATTTATCATATTCTATATTAATATCAAATGGTATATCATTACTTGAATCACTAACAGATTTTAACTTTTTAACATATTTAATATACTCTTTCTTTTCAGTTTCTTCTTTTGATATACTTGGAGTTTTTGTATCATTTAAAGTACATCCTAAAGTCAAGAATAAAAATAATACTATAACTATAAAAATCTTTTTCATACTATATTACCTCTGTTAAATAATCTTCTATTAATATTTTCATAACTATTGAAAGATTATATTTATAAACATCTAATTGTTCATCATATCCATTTTCACCTTTTATTGGTTTATCAGTTACACCTTTAATAACTAGACATTCAACATTATTTAAACTACATACTTTTAAAACTGCTGCTGATTCCATATCTGATGCATAAATATTCTGACTTGCTAAATAAGTTAAATCTTTCCATGTTACTAAAGCTCTATCACTACTACCCATAAATCCTGTTTTAAAAGGTAATGATATTTTAGGAAGATCTAAATTAATAATATAATCCTCTTTTATATTATCATTAAGATCTCTTATAATAAAATCATAATCTATAATTCCTTCTGGAATAAATATATCTTGATATGATAAATAATCTGATGAAGATGAACATGTACCAAGAACAATTATTTTTTCTAAATTAAATTTATCTATCATATATTGTGTACTCGCAGATGCATTAACCTTCCTTGATCCACTCCTATAAAATACTACATCTTTATTATGAAATTTAGTTCTATAATATTCACCAAATGGATAATTTTCTAAATATTCATCTTGAATATTATAAATTTCTAATAGTACTTTAAATTCTGCTTTAGACGCTACTAAAACACCTATCAATTTTCATCACCTACTTCTTTATATCTAGATAAAAACAAATCATCCTCTTCAAGAACTTCTATATCATTTAAATCTATTTTTGGAAGATCATCTTTTGTAGATAATCCAAAATAATCTAAAAAGTAATCAGTTGTTTTATATAAAATTGGTCTACCTGGCAAATCACTTTTACCTACATCACATATAAATCCTTTTGATACCAAATTTCTAAGCATAGAAGATGAATTTACCCCCCTAATATCATCAATTTCTAATCTTGTAATTGGTTCATTATATGCGACTATTGCAAGAGTTTCTAATGCTGATTTTGATAATGTATTACAAACATTATCTGATAACTTTACTAAATATTCTTTATACTTTGGTTTAGTAGTTAATTTATACTTATTTCCTAATATTTTAAGTTCAATTCCCCTTTTATTATCTTCATATTCTTTTTTCAAATCTGATATTAGTTTTAAAGTTTTATCTTCATCTATTTCCATTATTTCAGATAGTTGTTTTAATGTTAATCCTTCATCACCTACTGCAAAAAGTAAGCACTCAAGTACGTCAATCATTTTTTGCACCTTCTTTTAGATTTATTAATATGTTTTCAAAATTATCTTTCTGAACAATATTTATTTCTCCATATTTAGCCATTTCTAATATTGATAAAAAAGTAACTACTATATACTCTCTTGTTTTATATGTAAATAAATCAAAGAAAGAAACTTCCTTCTTATTTTTTAATATTGTTCTTATTTCATCAGTTCTATCTTTTACAGATAGTTCTTTCTTTGTAATTTTAGTACTTATAGGTTTCTCATCTTCTTTTCTTTTAAGAAAACTATTTAATGCATTTATTAAATCTTCTAGTTGTAAATCACCATTATTTTCAACATTAGTAGATCTATATTCATTTAGATTAATTGGTTCTTTAGTAAATATATCTTGTCTTTCTTCTTCAAGGGTTTTAAATTTTTCAATCATATCTTTATACTTTTTGTATTCAATTAATCTATTAATCAAATTTTCTCTTAAGTCTTCTTCATATTCATCTTCTTCTAATTTATTTTTACTTGGAAGAAGCATTTTAGATTTAATTTCTATAAGTTCTGATGCCATTACTAAATATTCAGAAGCAATATCTAAATTCATCTGTTCCATTTCTTTAATAAAATTAAGATATTGTTCAGTAATAGCCTCAAGCTTAATATCATATATGTTCATCTCAGATGTCTTTATTAGATGAAGTAACAAATCTAAAGGTCCTTCAAAATCATTTATTATGAATTTATAGTCCATTACTTCACCACCTATGCTATAAATAATTATATCATATTTAATAAAATAAACAAAAAAAATTTAGGATAGTCCTAAATTTTTATAATTGTTTTCTATATTGTTTATAATTTTCATTATTTGAAAAAATCTTTATATGATCAGCAGAACCAGTAAGATATAAACTATCTATAATAGTATACTCTTTTCTAATAATTGATGGAATAAGAATTCTTTTTTGTGAATCAAGTTCACTTTTTGATATCAACCCAGTTGCTAAAAAATCTCTATTTTTTTCTATTTCTTGTGTATATTGGGTATTTATTAACTTATTATACATTTCTAATCTTTCTTTAAATATTTCATATCTATATATTCTAAGTGCTAAATCATTTTCCCTAACTAAGCATACTTCTTCGCCTTCTTTAAAATTAAATTGATATGGAATTATAAATCTACCTTTATTATCAACATTTCTTTCATAACAACCTAAAATAAATTCCATTATATCACCCCTTTTTAAGTGATATATATTATATTCATTTACTATGCTTTGTCAAATATTTCATTATTAATAATATATTTTATAGATTTATTAATATCATATTTGATAATTAGTAACTAATAATATATAATGTATGTGAGGTGTTCATATATGAAAAAGGTTTTAATAAGTAAAAAATATAGATTTGAATTAATTTATAAAAATAATGAAAAAATTTAATATGATTGATGAAGAATTCATATGTGAACATTGTAAAAATAAAGTTAATAAATTAGTATATACTGCAAGAGATCATTGTAATTACTGTCTTTATTCTAAACATGTTGATATTAATCCTGGCGATAGATTAAATACTTGTAAAGGTTTACTTAAACCTATAGGAATAGAAAAATTTAAAGATTCATATAAAATAATTTATAAATGTGAAAAATGTGGAATGTTACATAAAAATATTATGGCAAAAGATGATAATTATAATATGATAATTAATTTATCAATAATAAATTAAAAAATCATTCTTAAAAAATTGAATGATTTTTTTAATCTCTTGGTTTAAATATTAGAGTAAATATAAATGCAAATATTATTGTAGCAGTTATTCCAGTTGCAGTTAATGAAAACATACCAGTAAATAATCCTAAAAGACCATCACTTGCTGCTTTTGCAAGAGCACCATGAATTAATAAATGTCCAAAACTTGTAATACATACAAGTGCTCCTGCACCAAATGTATCTACAAAAAAATCATATATTGCAAATGTATCAAGTGCAGCACCTATTATTACAAATAAACTTGTTATATGACCTGGAAGTAATTTTGTATTATCAAGTATAATTTGACCAATTAAACAAACAATACCAGCAAATAAAAATGAATATATATATATCATATTATATTACCTCCAAACATATTGCATGACTTACACTTGGTATACTTAACTTTTGATTACACATAGTTGGACTCATAAGTGCACCTGTTGCTATTAACAAAACTCTTTTTAATAATCTTTCTTTCATTTTTGGAATAATATCAGAATAAACAACAAGAGGAAGACATGATGGTCCAGATCCACCAGCATATATGTCTTCATTTTCAAAATCATATATCATAGTTGCTGAATCATCATAATTATCTTTTAAATTTATCCCATATTCTTTACTTAAATACTCTTTAAAAAGCTCTTTACCATATATTCCTAAATCACCAGTCAATATAAAATCATAATCCTCTGGCTTTGTATTTGTTTGTTTTAGATGTTCATTTAAAACATATGCAGCACTTGGTGTCATAACACTTCCCATATCAAATACATTTGTAACACCCATATCAATAATTTTCCCAATTGTAGCACTTGTTACCTTTATATCAGTTTTATCACTTGTAAGCATTATTCCAGTTGCACCTGTTACAGTAAATGTTGTTGTTTTTGGTTTTGGAGCACCATATTCTACAGGATTTCTAAATTGTCTTTCTGCTGTCATATTACTTGATGATGTTGTACATATTGCCCTTTTTGCATAATTGCTATTAATTATTGATGATGCAACTAAAATACTTTCACACATTGATGCACAAGCATTATATAATCCTAGATATGGTACATTTAATTTTGCAATTGCATAATTTGATATAGTTATTTGATTCATTAAATCTGCGGATACTGCAAAATCTACATCCTCTATTTTATGATGAGATTTATCAAGTAATATATTTATAGCACTTTCTAATTCTTTTATCTCACATTGTTCAAATGTTTTTTCACCATCATAAAAATCTACAAACTTCTTATCAAATTTATCTTTAAGTGGACCTTCTATTACAAATGGACCAGCAACTGTTGATACATTCTCTACGTATACATTATTAAACTTAATATTCATAATTTAACCTCCAAAAAAAACGAATCTAACAATACCAAATATATAAGCTGCTATTACACCATAAAGTATTACACTTCCTGATAATTTAAATATATTAGATCCTATCCCCATAACAAATCCTTCTCTTTTATAATCAATAGCACTACTTGTTGTAGCGTGTGCAAAACCTGTTATTGGAACAAAAAGTCCAGCACCTGCTTTTGATACCCAATTATCAAAAAAACCTATAGCAGTAAATAAACAAGATAAAAATATTAATGTTACCATCATTAAACTTACTGCCTCATTACGACTAATATTTTCAAAACTTTGATAAAAATCTACAAGTCCTTGCCCTATTACACCAACTAAACCACCTATTAAAAAAGCAATTGTAGCATTTTTTAATTTATTTTCCTTTGGTTTATGTTTTTCTATTAACTTCTGATATTCTTTTCTTTCCATAATATTCACCATTTGTAGTATTCACATATTATTATTTTTTATACAAAAAAATCTTGAATTTTCATTCAAGATTTCTAACTAAGCAATTTTATCATATAGTTCATCTAAAATTTTCCGTTCCATTCTATATACTTTTACCTGACTAATATTCATTTCTTTTGCAAGTTGTGTTTGAGTTTTATCTTCATAATACCTTAAATAAATAAGTTTTCTATCTTCCGCATCTAAATCATTTAATGCATCTTTTAATGAAATTAAATCAATATTATCAACTTTTTCCTCACTTATAACTTTATCATATCTAGTTATATTATCTGAATATTCTAATATTTCATCTAAACTTTCTGTATTTTGACTTATATTCAATATATCAATTATTTTAGATTCTGGAATATTTAATATACTTGATAATTCTAAAGTACTTGGGACATATCCATTTTCTTTATAAAAATCATCACTTGCAAGTTTAATTTTTCTATATAAACTAATTATACCTCTACTAATATGCATATTTTTATCTTCTCGAATATATTGTAAAATTTCACCTAATATATGTTTATGTGCATATGTTGAAAACTTAACTCCTAAATTTGGATTATAACTAGATACAACTTCACTAAGTTTTTTCATACCTACTTGATATAAATCTTCTTTATTATAACTACTAGCATATTTATTAACAATGGATAATACTAATCTTCTATATGAAAGTACTAACTCATTTGTAAGTTCTAGCATACGCTTAATAACCTAAGTGCTGAAAGTTCATCTTGAACTTTTTCATAGCAATCAATATTAATATCATTATAACTTCCACATATTAGCATTTTTCCATCGTTATCTTTTATAAATCTTTCACAATTAGAAAACAAATTAATCTTACTAGATATCTTCAAATTATTAACATTTAATACAAGATATCGAATACCTCCTTCTTTAATTACATTTGTTATAGTATTTTCTATTTTATTCTCATTTTTATTATTTAAAATCCCTTCTAACCTAACAAATAAAATGCCCTTTTTAAATTCTATATTTATATTAAGCATATTTATCCTCCCTTTTCTACATTACATATTAAAACACTAATTAAATATGTTTTAAATACTTTAGACAAAACATTACAAATTTCTTATATTTATGCTCATATAATATATTACCCAATATATTAAAAAATTCCTCTATATAAAAAAGAATAGTTTATGAACTATTCTTTTTATACTTAGGTATATCAAATTTAGATGTTGGAATATAGCCCGGTTTAGAATTAATAACATCTTCTATTCTATTAACTATAGTAGCACATGTAAGTTCAACAGTTGATGGTTTACTTATTACTACTCTAGTACTTGGTTCTCCTTCTATAATCCATTCATTTATATCTACTTCATCTTTTTTATAAACTTTACCTATACATTCTGATTTAATTTTTATTCCTTCTTTTGTGATAGTTTTAACAACGGCGCTCATACCAATTACATTACCCTTTTTAATAATCATATTAAGTGTATTACTATTAATATCATCGTCTGCAATTATAGGTATACACTCTTGTGTTTGACTTATTACTGTTAAGTTGAATCTATCGCATAGCCATCCATTCGTATTCCACATGTATGATGGTAAAAATTCACCATTTTCTATAAGTTTATTTCTTTCTTCTATTGATATATTATCATATGATGCTATTTGCTTTTCAAATTCATCTTTAGTAAGACCTACACCATGTGCTTTTGCAAGAGCTATACCATAGTCTTCAACATTATAACTTGAACTTCCATTTATATTTTTTATTTCGTGAGTACTACCTGCTAATGTATAAATTAAATTACCCCAGAATACATCTTGATACCCACTTCCTGTTATTGTGCAATTATTTTCTTTTGCAAGTTTATCTATATTTAGTGTTATTTTTGGAGATGAGTTAAATGGATATAAAGCTTCTTCACATGTACTTATAGCATTTATACCTAAAGATGCACATATTGTAAAAATATCTTTAATATCTTTCATTAAACTCATTGTTGAAACTATACATATATCTGGTTTTAATTTTCTTAAGATGTTATCCGCATCTTTTGCATCAAGAATTTTCACACCTTTATCTTTACCACCAATAATATAAGATATATCTTTACCAATAATATCTTTATTAACATCAAAAGCACATACAATGTTATATCCTTTTTCAATAGCATATCTCATTATATATTTTGACATTTTGCCACAACCATATTGTACTACTTTATAATTATTCATAACTATCCCTCCTTATAATAAAAGTTTAACATATAGGAATTTTACTAACAAGAATTTTTTTATTTCTAGTGTAAACTATATGTGTTATAATAAATTAAAGGTGATTATAATGAATAAAAATAAAAAAATAATGCTAATTATATTATTAAGTATTATTATATTTATAATAACTATTTTAATATTTACGTTTATCAACATTAAAGAAGTAAATAAAAAAGGAAATGTAAAATTTTATACAATGGGTAATGATAAAATACCATCTATTACATCAGTTGTTGGAAAAAGAAAAACAAATAATATTAGTTATGATAAAAGTAAAAATATAACTACTAAAAAATATAAATATACTAATATTAAAGATGTTAAATCTGATATTGATAATTATATTAATGAACTTAAAAATAATAATTTCATTAACACAACTAGTATTGATTTAAGTAAAGAAAATGGATTGATTAGCTTTGCTACTTTATCATCTGATAAAGAATACATTATTATTTTAAACATAACATACAATACCAATAGTTATATAATTGAATTAAAAAAAGGTATAGGCACTCTAACTGAGTTTAATTAATTTTTGTAACACCTATTTTTTACTCTTATAAAATATAATAGGTGGTACTATGAATAATAAAACTATGACTATTATTTCAGTATCTATAATAGTCTTTTCTTTTTTTATAGGTGTTATTTCTAATGATATTTTTTTCGGATTTATAGCATTATGTAGTGGTACACTAAATATATTATTCCAAGTAAACGGAAGAGCATTTAATTATATATTTGGATGTATATTTAATATAACAAATGCATATATATCATATATTAATAATCTATATGGTCTATTTATTTTATCATTAATAGTATATTTCCCATTAAATATATTTGGGTTTATTTCTTGGAACAAACATAAAGAAAATGATATTATTACATTTAAAAAATATGAAAAGAAAAAATCAACTATTATAATATTGATATCAATTATAACAAGTATAATATTTGGATTCCTACTTGGAATAATACCTAATCAAAAATTAGAATTTTTAGATTCATCGTCAAATATATTAAACATATTTAGTATGATACTATTAAATAGAAGATTAAATGAAGGATGGTATACACTTCTTAGTAATAATATTATTGATTTAATTATATGGATAATAAACTTTATAAATCATACTCAAAATTCATTTATGATGTTACTAGTATCAATACTATATTTAATTATTAATATTTATGGAATATATAAATGGAAAAACTCAAAGATTATAACATAATATATAATTTTTGAGTTTTAATATATATATTAGGTGTTTAAAATTAAAGGTTTTTCTAATATGCATATAGTATATTAGAAAGAAGGGATGTTGTGGATAATCAATTTCCTATTTTGGAAAAAAAATGTTATTTAATTGGCCCAACTGGACCAACTGGTCCTACTGGACCTGCTGGACCTAATAATGGAGCAACTGGGCCAACAGGTCCAACAGGGGCAACAGGTCCTACAGGACCTACAGGTGTTAGTATGCCTTCTGAAACTATTTTACTTGGTAATGTTAGTACAACTGATTATGAAAATAATGCTCAAATTATTGATAATAAAACTGGACTTGTTCATACCTTTGATTTTATAATACCAAAAGGTCCTAAAGGTGATACTGGACCTAAAGGGGAACAAGGAATTCAAGGGAAAAAAGGAGACACTGGACCAACTGGTCCGCTATTTGTACCAACTTGCATATTCATAAAATTTAATGGAACAGCAACAGACGAAGAAGTAAAATCAAAAGGAAAAATTCCGTTAGATGTTAAAATTGGTGATGAAACTAATTTATTTACTCTTAATACAGATGATAATACTATTACTTTTTTAAAATCTGGAACTTATTATATTGATTTTGTTGTTCAAGCACATCCAATTAATCAAACACCTCTTAAGGATGATCATGATATGATTGCAATTGGATTTAAAAAAGTTGATGAAGAAACTGTATACGCTGGAGGTTGTATATGGGGTTATGATGATTCTACAGTATATGTAATTGGGAAAGGAATTGTTACATTACCATATGAAAATGAAATATTTGAACTTGTTAATTTAGGAAAATATCCAATATACCTAAATAGTCCAAATGGTGCTTATATTTATAGTGAGTCTTCTTTTATAAATCCTATTGTAAGTTTAACAATACAAAAAGTAAAATAGAAATTTATAATTATTTATAAAAAAATCCTTATATTTTTTTAAGGGTTTTTATTTTTAAGGTCAAAATTATTAACTTAATTTTTAATAATAAATCTATACTTTTATATAATAACTTTTAAAACTAAAGATTTTTACTTTCATATTTAGTAATTGTAGAAAATTAAAAATATAATATAATAATATATGAAGGTAAATAATTATGAAATATAATAAAAATCAAGAAAAATAAAAATTAGATAAAATAAATGAAGATTTAGATGATATGAAAAAAAGACATTAATAAAAAATTTAACAAGAAGTTTAATAAACAACTAAATATATTATATTTTTTAAAATTATGGAAAAAATTATTTCTTTGTGATATAATCTTTTGCAGAAAGGAAATGATAAATATGAACAAAAATATAATTGATTTTTATTTAGCAGCAAGTAATATAAAAAATACAATACGTACTGGTTGGAAAGATGTTAATATTCCAAATGAATATATTGAATCTGTTGCAGATCACTTTTGTGGATGTGTAATTTTAACATTAGGTGTTTGTAGTGAAAAAGATTATAAAGAATTAGATTTTAATAAAATAGTAAAAATGCTTCTTGTAAAGGAACTTCACAAAGTAATTACTAATGAAATGAGTATTATCAAAAAAGAAGATAAGAAAAAAGCTAATGAAGATGCAATTAGAAATATCTTAGAACCATTAAAAATTAGAGATGAGTTATTTAAATTATATATTGAAGCATGTGAATTAAAAACAGATGAAGCAAAATTTGTTCAAAAAATTTCAAAATTAGAATCTGATTTACAAGCTAAAAAGTATGAGCTAGAAGGACATTTTACTCTTGATGCTGCAAAAAAAGATGTTAGTAATTATCCAGAAGATTTAAAAGAAGAAATTTTACCACAATTAAAAAATGCAAGTGATGGATGGATTTTATTTGATAGAAAATATTATGATGAAGATGAGGATTTTATAAGTTTGTCTAAAGATATTCAAAATATTAAACCTATTAAATAATAAAAAATGACTAAATGTTGGACTTGTCAATAAAAAGTAGACAGTAAAAAAGAGTTAATTAAACCCTAGTTGAGTTCTATACTCAATTGGGGTTTTATAATTTAAAGCATAGCTCGGTCTATAATTATTATTATCATAAACAACATCATCAATAAATTCTTGAACTGTGCTATAATTATTTATGTCAAAATCAATATACATTTCTTTCTTGAGCCAACCATTTTTAGATTCAATAACAGGATTATCTGTTGGAGTTCCAGCTCGAGACATAGATCTTACGACTACATAGTCCTTTAGTATATTGTTAAATGACACAGAGGAATATATAATGCCTTGATCTGTATGGATAATAGTCTCAAGGTCTTTATATCCTCTTTTTATTTTGTATTTAATAAAATTACTAACCTCCTAGAAATTTTGACAAATATAACAGAATAATCCTATTTTTTATTTCAATAAAAAAAATCTCTATTAAGGATGAAATATATTTAGTAAATTATATAGTTAAATTTTCTATAATATGTTATGATAACTGATAAGGAGGGTTTTAGATATGCAAGAATTATATTCTAAAGCTGATGATTGCTTTGAATTATATAAAATATTAAGAAGAAAAATGGGTAATAAAATTGAATATTGGGGTACACCTTATACTGGACTTTTCGAGGGAAGATATTTCTCTCACTATAGAGAACATCATAGTACTATTGATTTCTTATTTGAAAGAGGACTACCTTTTCATTATAAATTTTGTAAAGATGGATTTTTAAGAATAGGTGTAGGAAGCTATTATCATAATACTTCAGTTGGAGAAAAATTAGCTGCTTTAAGTGAGTTTTACGAAGTATTAAGTGAAGAATTTGGAGAACCAACTGTATTTTATACTACTAAATATGATGATGAAGGATTATTATCAATTCAGTGGTCATTTATTAATAAAGAAGAAGATATTCAAAAATTTAAAGAAGGAACTTATTTTTATGATGCTGAAATTGATGAGCTAATTATATTTGATGAATCTAAACAAAAGAATGATTATTATCAGTTAAGTGACACTACAAAAAAGTATATTTCAAAACAAGTTGGTGTTCCTTTTGAATTATTACCACTAGTAGATGAAAATATAGAAGATTTTGTTAAATTTAAAACTGGAAAAGAATTAAGTATTAGAGAAAGTGAAATAATAGATGGAGTACCAGTGAAAAGAAAATGTCTTTGAAATGAAAAAAATAAACTCACACGATAGGTGTGAGTAATTATCATATTAGAGTTATTATTGAAAATATCTAAAACTTTAATTCATAATTATTTGATATATAAAATATCAATTATTGATAATATTTTATCTTAAATGTCTTAAAAAATGAACAGTCTTATGATAAAATTATATTGGTGATTTCAATGCAGTTAGAAGATTTAAAAATTGAATATGATAAACTTCAATTAAAATATGGTGCAAAAGAATTAGATTCAATTTATAATGGTGGTTGTAAAAACAACCCAGATGTTTGTTTTGTTTTTATGAATCCAACTGGCCGAAATGTAGCATCTTCTAAAAATTGGAAAGGAATTAAATCTCCTTGGATAGGAACTAAAAATATATGGGATTTATTTTTTGAACTAAATTTGATGGATAGAGATATCTATAGAAAAATAAAAGAAATTAAGGGTAAAGACTGGACAGAAAAATTTGCTGAAGAAGTTTACAAAGATGTAGAAAATCACAAATACTTTATTACAAATTTAGGAAAATGTACACAAGTAGATGCTAGAGAATTACCTGATAATATTTATAAAAAATTTGGACCAGATGGTTATGCAAAAAGTTATTGTTATGACAAAGAATTTGAAGATTTTAAAAAGTATGTAGAAGAATTATTAAAGAATAAATATAGGTTTGCAGTAAAATATATGGAGGCAAATTAAATTATGGATATTAAAGAAAAAGCAAAAATGTTTGCAATACAAGCACACATGGGACAAGTTAGAAAAAGTGAACCTGATAAACCAATGATAATGCATCCAATAAGTGTTGCACAATTATTAGAATCATTTGGGTATGATGATAATGTTGTGGCAGCTGGATATTTACATGATGTTGTAGAAGACACAAAATATACCATTCAAGATATTGAAAAAGAATTTGGCAACGATATTGCTAACTTAGTAATGGGTGCTTCTGAACCTGATAAATCGTTATCTTGGGAAGATAGAAAAAGGCATACAATTGAAGAAACAAAAAAACTTCCCCTTAGAAATAAATTAGTTATATGTGCTGATAAAATTAACAATTTAGAAGATTTATTTTTAAAATTTGAGAAAAGTGATAATAGAGATTTCAGTGCTTTTAAAAGAGGAGAAGAATCACAAAAATGGTACTATACAAGTATTTATGAAAGTCTAATATTAGGAGAAGATAAAAATTTACCTATATTTCAAAGATTAAAAGACATTTTAGATAAAGTATTTTATAAAAAAGAAGATTTATTTTTAAGAGATACAATTTTTGTAGATAATCAAGATTATTATGCAAAATTAAAAAAATTACATGCCGAAAAGATTGAATTACAAAGACTAAAATCATTAGTAACACTCCCTAAACCTTTTGTTATAGAATTTACAGGAACACCTAGAACAGGAAAAACCACAATAATAAATAATTTATATGATTTCTTTAAAAAAGGTGGATTTGAAGTTTCTTTAGTAGAAGAGTTTACAACTTCTAAATATTATAAAGAAGAACTAAGAAGTAAATTTGATAGTATGAGTTATTCAGATAGAGACTTAGCGATATTTGAAGAAATATATAAACAATTACAAAATGCTGTTTTGACAAAAAAAGACTTAATTTTAATTGATAGATCTTTAAATGATAGACAAACATGGAATTATAGGCGTTTAGTTAGAGGAGATATGCCAGAAGATTTGTATTTAAATGCAATGGAAAAATACTCAAAACTTTCTAAACAATTAATTGATTTTTTGGTAGTTACTTATGCTGATTCATTAATTTCTTTAAGAAGAGATTATACTTCTAGTTTAGCTTTAGAACAAAGATCGTTCTTAAATCAAGAAAATATTGATGAATATAATAATTGTTTAAATTCATTACAAGGATTATTTGCAGATAGTGTTGATTCTTATATGTTATTAGATACTTCTAATATGGGCATGAATGATGTTTCTATTGAGGCTACTTCACAAATACTTCCTGTTATTAGAAAACGATATATAAAGGCTTTTCAACAAAAGTATAATCTAAAATAACAATCACGACTTTTAGATGTGGTTGTTATTTTTCTTGAAAACGCTAGATAATGCCAATATCTATCCATCTTATTAATTATTTTGTTTTTGACAAAATTATTAACCCTCTTTCCTTGCTATAATGACACAGAATAAAAAATTACAAGATTTGCTTTATTTTAAAGGGATTATTGAAAATTATAGTATTAAGTTAAATAAGTTAGAAAATAAAGAATTTGATAATAATTTAACAGTTTTAGTTTCAATTTTAAATTAAATTGATAAAGTCGTGTTCTAATAATACATAATTGAAATAATAAAATAAGCAAGTATTTAATGTAGTATAAGTTTTATATTAGTTGCAAAGGTATGTTTGAAAAAGCATATCTTTTTAAATTGCAAAAAACGAAAGGAGAAAAGATTTTATGAATTATGGAATATTTAGAAGTCAACCGATAATGACTATCAATGATTTAGCACAAATTGGATCACACAATAAGCGTGAGAAAAAAGCGTATAAAAGTAATAAAGATATTAAATTAGAATTAACTAAAAATAATATAGAATTAGTACCCTTAGCAGAAAAATATGTTAAGGGTTTTAAATTAAAAGTAAAAGATTATGAGAAAGAACACAATGAAAGAATGAAAACTGAACGTCCTGAAAGAAAAAAGACCTTTAATGAAATGTTAAATAAGTCTAAAAGTGTTGTTGCAGATGAACTTTTATTTACAGCGACACATAAATTTTTTGATAATATGAGTAAAGAAGAAATAATGAGATGGGCTGATACTTGTATGGATTTTGTTTATAATGATTTAGGTTATAAGAAAGAACAAATATTACACGCAACAATACACATGGATGAATTAACACCACATATTCATTGTGTTGTTATACCACTTGTTAAAAAACTAGATAAAAGGACAAATACTGAAAGATATACTATTTCTAAAAAGCAATATATCAAAGATAATATTCATTTATCAGAGTTACAAGATGTTTATAATGTAAGATTAAGAGAAGCAGGTTTTGAACTAGAACGAGGAATTAAAGGCAGTGATAGAAAACATCAAAAAGTAAAAGAGTTTAAGAAAACAACTAGGTTCTTTGAAGATAAAGTAACAACTATTAATAAAAGTCTTGATAATGCTATGAATGACTTTGAAGAAAAAATGAAAACTACTAAAAATACCTTAATTGATAAAGAATATGTAAAGGTTAGAAAAGATACTTTTGATAGTATGCACAAAGTTATCAATGAAACTAAAAAAGTAATGGAATTTCAACCAAAAATGGAACAACTATTTAATGAAGTAGAAACTTTTACTAAAAGTCATCAAACATTAGAAAAAGAAAATGCTAATTTACAACGAGAAGTAAAAGCACTTACAACTAGAAACCAAAACTTAACCAAAGAAAATAACAATCTTAAAGACTATTTAAAAGCCATTTTAGAGGCAATTAAACACTTTTTTAGAGAGTTATTACAAATTGGTAATGACAAGACAAAAGAACGTGCTACGAGCGAAATTAAGGACTATTACGATAATAAAGAATTTGATTCTAATGATGTTTATGATATTTCAAAAGGAACTACCAAAGAAGATGAGTTATTTGATTATGCAGAAGTACCTAGTTATTTAAAGACTAGCAAAAAATCATATAAAGAAAAAGAAAAAGATAAAGATGATTATGAAATAAGTTTATAAAATATGATTATGAAATAAGTTTATAAAATATTTGACTTGTAAAGAAACTTAGAGATCATTGAATTGTATGTTAATTTTTTTGTCAAAAATTAATATCTATGTTATACTATTAATAGATAATAAAATTTAATTTTTTGGTTGTGAAACATAAAAAGAAAATAATAATTAAGATAATGAAAGTCTGTATATTAAGAAAGGAATTATAAAGATGAAAGAAAATAAAGAAATAATGGATGAAAAAATAGCAAAAATAGGAACATTAGCAATTGAATGTTTGAATAGAAGAAATTTCCATAAATTGATATTAGGATTAATTATAAATAAAGCAAATGATGCTGATATTAGAAATATGGAATTTTTTTATAAAGACTCAGATGATAAATTAATATATTTTAACGAATTTATTTATGATGAGAAATTTAATGATAGTATAGAAGAAGAAAAATATTTAGAATTACAAGAATTATTATTTAATTTACATGAATATTGTATTGATTTTGGTGATGAATGGAAATGTATGACATTAACTATTGATTCTGATGGAAAATTTAATATTGATTTTAAATATGACTCAATAGAAATTGCTGAATGGAGAAAACAAAACGGTATAATAAAATGAAAAACACATTAATTAATAGTTTATACTTTAAGGTTTATAATAATCTAAAGTTTGAAGATATTGCTTTTCATGAATTTGTTAATATTATTGATAATTCAAATAATGTAATATCTTTTTGTAATATTGAATTTAATTTTTTAATTAATTTTCTTTTTAAAAGAGATTATAAGAAATATGCAATAATTAAAGATAAACTTTTATTGAAAATAATAGAGTGTCAATTTTTAATTATAGATGATAACTTAAAAGATGAATTAATTACAATGTTGAAATGTAAATATTCTAATGGTTTATTAGATATTAATACTTGTAATAGTTATATTTTAAAATATTTAAATGATGAATCATTATTATCTAAATGTATTATAAGCGAAGAAAAAAATAATCTATTTAGGGAAATATCTATATACATATTGGAAACAGTTCTTGAAGATTTCACTATGAATAAAGAAATTGAAATAACTGAAAGAGAACTTATTGATGATATAAATATTAGTACTAATAATAAATTAATAGCACATGTAGATCCATTTTTAAGATTAACCAAAAATAATCCAATAGGACAATATATATCATCAAAAAATATAATTAGGTTAAATGAATTGCAAGTTGTAAATCTAGAATATGAAAACATAAAAATATTAGATACTATATTTCATGAAATATATCATTCAATTCAGTTGAACAGACAGTTTAATGACCTAAATTTAGTTTTAAATACTATAGATAATAAAATGAGAGAAGATCCTAAAATAAATAATATTTTAGGCAATAAGATATTATTGAATGACTCTGAAGATTTTACTTTTATTAATTATGGTTCATACATGATGAAAAAAGAAACATTATTAGAAAAAATAGTTGGTACTAAGTATAATGAATTAAATTATAAATTTAAGTTCATTGAAATAAATGCAAGACTTAATGCTCATAAGGAATTAAAAAAATATCTTACTGATATTAATATAAATGATATTTATTTTTACTATGAAAAGGTTGATATAGATGAATTAATAAGAGATGAACAATTGAATTTAAAAAATGCAACATACAAAAAAGATATTAGAGAAGAAACAGACAATTTGAATAATATTTTTGATAAGTATATAAGTTCCGATTTAATAAAAACTTATGAAATGCTTAGTATAGAATATAATGATGACTGCACTTTAAAAGATGCAAGTCAATTATTAAATGATTTAGAATTAAAACTTTCAAAAACTGATGATATAAATAAAATAAATAAAATTTTGGATTTATATTATAATCTAATAATAAATAATTTTAATAAAGATTTAATTATTGAATATGCTACTAACAATAAAATAATTATTGACCTAAAGAAACAATTAATGAGTCATTAAAATATTTTAAGTATATGTGAGGTGATATTTTTTGAAAAAAATTTATTTAATAAGGCATTCAGCACCTTTTGTAGAAATTGATAATTACAAGAATTATGAAAGTGTTCTATGGTCTGAGTATAACAAAAATATGATTTTATCCCCACAAGGAGAAGAAAATGCAAAGAGATTATGTAATGTTGATGAATTAAAAGGCATTAGTGAAATATATGCTAGTAATTCATCTCGTGCAATAGAAACTGCCAAATACCTTGCAGAAAGCAATAATTTAAAAATAAAACTTGATGAACGCATAAATGAAAGAGAGTTTGGTGTTGATTATATAAAAGATTTACCAAATGACTTTACTAAAATTTCATTTGATTATAAAGCATTTAAAGTAAATAATGGAGAATCACTTAATGAGGTTGATAATAGATTCAAATCTTTTATAAGTGAATTGTTGGATAAAGATAATAATAAAATTGCAATAGTAATGCATGGAATTATTCTACTTTCATACTTAAAAACTATTTGTAGCCATTTTGAATTTGATGGCAAAAACTTTGATATTAAATATAATGATAATATAGTTTTAGGTGGAAAACCTAAAAATCCTAGTATTTATAAAGTTGTGTTTGATAATAATAAAAAGATTATTAATGTTGAGTATGTGGAGTGTAATTTATAATGACTACTATATATTTAATTAGACATTCAAAACCATTAAAGGTTAATAATACTTTTAACAGTGATAACTTGCAAATACAAAATGAAAAGTCATCTCTTTCAATAGATGGAGAGCAAATAGCACAAGAAAAACTTAATAAAAATGAGTTTGCTAATATTGATATCCTATTCTCATCAAATTATGTAAGAGCTATACAGACAGCAAAATATTTATCTGCTAAAAATGATATAGAAATTAATATTATTAGTGATTTAGGTGAAAGGAAATTTGGTATAGATTCTTGGGATCAATTACCAGAAAATTTTGAGAGAAAACAATTTTTAGATGAAAATTATAAAATTGGTGATGGTGAAAGTCAAAAAGAAGTTAGCAATAGAATGTATTCTATCATAATGAAAGTTTTAAAAGAAAATAAAAATAAAAGAATTGCTATTGTTAGTCATGCCACTGCAATTTCATATTTGCTGAAAAAATGGTGTGATATTCAAGTTATAGATGATAAATTAAGATATAGTTTTAATAACAATATAATATTGGATGGTTATTTCAACTATTGTGAAACATTTAAACTTGTATTTGATGAAAATAATGAAATAATTAATATTGAAAATATAAAATTTTAGGAGGAAAAATATGAGTAAATATTTAAAAGTAATGTTTGGAAATAAAGGTGTTAATTTTGAATATAAAATTGATGAAGTAAATATTGCTGATACTTGGAATCCAAACACTTATGAACCAAAAGAAATGGGTGGATTTAATTTTTCTACTGAAGATAAAATATTAAGATGGTTAGTTCGTGGAGATACTATCTATGATGTAGTAATACCAGAAGATGCTGAAATAGTAGATTGTCCTAGTGAATCAGCTCCACATGGTGTATTTAGAAGTAATAAAATAATCTTAACTAATCCTAGACCTATGACTGATGAACTTGCTATGAATTTTTATTTAAAATCAGATTTGCCAGAAAAATCGTATTATAAATCATTAGCAGGAGTTGCGATTAGAGGTTATAGAAATACAGCTTTAAAAATGATTGAAGATAAAGTAAATGAAGATAATATAGATTTAGTATTAAGTGAGATAGATGACTTTGTTAAACCTTATAAAAATAGTGATACTACTTCTAATGGAATAGAAGTTTATGAAGAAATGATGCAAATTCTAAATGGAGTAAAAAAAGATTCGGCTATTTAATTTCCGAGTCTTTTGTTTTACTACAAAGTCAATTAATAGGTAATATAGATTAATATACTGTTTTAGCAATTTATTTCTTGATTTTACTGTTAGGATTAAACTATTTTTTATATAAAATTTATCTTCTTCTTTTTGCTTCAATAGGCTCTGGTTTCTCTTCACCAAAATTAACTTCTGCTTGATGTAATAAAGTTTCCTCAAGTTCTTCTTGGGACATACCATATTTTTTCATCATTTCTAATTTCCAATTGTTTAGCTTATCGTTTTCAGGTTCAATAACTTTATCATCAATAATTTGGGTTTCGAATGGTGCGTTTGCTATTAGGTCTCCATAAATTGCTTTTAAATCTCGTTCATATTCAATATAAGTTTTTCCATCGATTTTTCCTTCGTTATAACAATCTTCAAGTTCTTCTAATAAAGACACCATCTCATCCGATAATTCTCTTTGGGTTTTCAATACAGTTCTAAGAGTTTCTGAAGATTGATCCTTTACTCTTTTACTATTGGAAATTTTCGTTATTAACAATTTTTCAATTCTATTTTTTTTATTTAGATTCATGGTTCTTGTACTCGATATATTTATAACTCTCAAATTATTTGAATAAAAATTGTTGTTTTCTGGTGTTTCGCGATGTTCTGTATCAGATGTTGAAGAACTTGTAAATGTTTCGTTTACTGATTTTCTTTCATCATGATTATATATTTTTTTACCAACAATATCAACTACTATATGTCTAGAATTTTTGATTGATTCCTTATTTACTCTATATGAATTGTTATAACCTTCAAAGACAAATTCAATGGGAGTTTCATACATAGTTTCAAAACTACTTCTATTCACTTCAAACAATATTTCCTCACCATTGACAGTTTTATAGATTTTTATGGTTCGATTTTTTTCTCTTTCTATTTGTTCTGGAGATGGGTCATATTTTTTACCATTAAACGCAAATTCCTTTACACCTCTGTAATCATCCCTGCCCAATTTAAACAATTTTAAAGATGAGGGAACATGTATTTCTCCTAGATTGTTGCATCCTCTAAGAGCCTCATCATCCATATAAATAATGCCTTCTTTTAACCATATTTTTTTAAGATATTTAACCTGATTAACAGAATACTTTTCAAGTCTTTGAATCTTTCCAGGTATAATTAATTCTTCTAAAATATTATTATGTGAAACTATTCCTCCTTTTATAGTCGTTACTGTATCATCTAATTCTAGCTTTACTATATTTGGAGAAAATTGATTGCAAGCAAATTGCTCCAAACTATTTGGTAATACTATTTCGATTCCTCTACTTAAAGTATTGCCGTCAAAATACATATCCATCTTTTTCAAATTAGTAGGTAATACTACTTTTGAAAGTTTATTGAATCCAACAAATGCACCAAATGGTAAGGCTGTAATACTTTCGTTATTAGAAAAATTAACTTCTGTAGCACTTTGTTTCATACTATTTAATCCAGAAATTGAAATTGTTTTTACTTCAGAGGGAATCTCATAAATAGAGAGACCTATAGGTGCTTGAATCAACTCTCCACTTTCTTTATCTATTATATAATCATTTATATTTATAGTTTGATTTTTTTGTTTTTTATCAAAATTAAAAATTTTCATTTTAGTGTTCTCCTTTCAATATTATTGTAACATAGATTTTGATAAAATGATACTTGGTTCATTAAATATCTATTTTTTATCATTAAATATCTATTTTTTATCTTATTTAATACTTTATAGCAAAAATTCAAAAGAAACTTTGTAACTAATGAATTTCGGCGATAAACCTAGTTTTAGACAACTAGGTAACTTACTACAAGAAATCAAAACTTAACCAAAGAGAATAATAATCTTAAAGACTATTTAAAAGCCATAATAGACGCCATAAAACACTTTTTTAGGGAATTATTACAAATTGGTAATGATAAGACCAAAGATCGTACTACAAGCGAAATTAAGGACTATTATGACAATAAAGATTTTGATTCTAATGATGTTTATGATATTTCAAAAGGAACTACCAAAGAAGATGAGTTATTTGATTATGCCAAAGTACCTAGTTATTTAAAATCTAGCAAAAAATCCTATAATGAAAAAGATAAAGATGATTTTGAAATGAGTTTATAATTAAAAGTGAGAATATGTTATTTTAGAGCCATATCTCTTTTTTCTATTTATTAAAATATTTTTTTATTTTAAATTCATTATTTAAGTTATATAAAATTCCCATTTTAATTGTTGAAATGTTATCTGAAATATTCAATTTTGAAGTATCACTCTTTGACAAATTACTATTAATATGTTCTTTGATTAAAAAACCATTTGCATACCCATTAGATATTAGAGGATAGATAACATCATAATCATCAACCAATATGATATTTTCAATATTAACATCAATAGATTGTAAATATTTTTTACATATATCACTAAATTTGCTATTGTTTAAAAGGACTATTGGCTTATTATTATCTTTATTTGAAAAATAAACTAAATGAAATTCTTCTAATTGCTTGAATACTAATTCATCACTAAATTGATAATTATTTGGTTCTGATATAAAGGCAAAATCTATTAAATTGTTAGATAATTGATTATCTAATAAATCAAAATTATTTGTATCAATCAAATTTATATTTGAATGAGTGCCAAAAATATTATCTAATTTCTTGTTTTCTATTAAATAATTAATATATGTCTTATTACATGCAATTTTAATAGTTTTATTCTTTATTATTTTGGAAAAACTAATTTCAGCTTTCATAATGTTATCAATATAATCACCAATTAGTCTATATAATTCTTTACCCTCATTTGTTAAAATAACACCCTTTGTTTTTCTAATAAATAGTTTTGTATTCAATTGAGCTTCCATAGTTTTTAACATTCTGCTAATAGCAGGCTGACTAATATTTAATTCATTAGCAGCTTTAGTTATATTCTTATTTTTAGCAATAACATAAAAGACTTTGTAATATTCAAAATTAATATTCAATTTTCATCACCTATAAATATTATATCATAACAAAACGTTATGTCAAATATAAAAAATAGGTATTTTACAAATAACAATATATCTACTATAATATATGGCGACAAGGGGGAAAAGAAAATGAGAATGACGTATGACTATGTATGGAAGACGTTGAAATGGGATTACCATACATATGAAAAAATTAATTTGATTGCTACTCAATTGAAAAAATTAGGAATTGAATTTTTAGATCTTTATCAATATGATTTTGCAAACAATCATATTGGAAAAGAATCTGGAGTACAAATTGATTGGTTTTTTCAAAATAGTATATTATTTACAAAAACTATTCATAAATTTCCTGATGAATTAAATATAGAATAATTTGTTTCTCTATATAAGGATAATTTATTATTAAAGAAAGAAGCTGAATATTTTTATAATCTTAGGTGTAAAATATATGACGACAGTATTAACGATGGGTATGCGGATATTAGAGATTATTGGTGTGGTAAATTTGCACATGAATATAGTAATTTTCAAAATGATTATGCAGTACCTATAGCAGTGAGAAAAGTAGATACCAATAGTAATTTTGTCAATTCTTTGCTACCAGTTTTATTTGGAAAAAGAATAGTATTAGAAGATTGCTCATTAGACTTATGTTATTTTGAAAATGTAAATTTAATAATTCCTATTGAAAAATATTTTAAAAAAAGTATGAATATATATAATCTTAAAAAATGTGATGAATATAAAGAAGGAACATGGTCATTTGATGATTTAATAGAATATATAAAATTTAAAAAAATTAGTGAACAACCTGAACAAAAACATATCATTGATATTGCACACAATAGTATAATGGATATTTTAGAAAATGAAGAATCTGATGTAATGGTTAAGACATTGCATAAATAGTGTATAATAATATTATGGTAGGTGTTTATGAGAAGTAAAACTATTTTAATAAATAATTCTAATGATTATAATAACTTTCTAAGTAAGATTAATATATATAAGAGTATTTTATATTGCAATACTCTTTTTGTACTTAAAAACAACATAAACAATCAAATGATAGATTATATAATAAATGCCTTAAATATAAAAAATCGTAAGAAAAGAATTGTTTATATATATGATAGTTCATGTGAATTAATTGATGATAATACTAAAAATATTAATATATGTGGTTTTAAGAATAATAAATGCTATGTACAAAGAAAAATAAAAAATGGAAAATGTAATGGATGTTGTAGGATGTGTATTTATCAAACAAAAGATGGATGCCCTACTAAAAATCTTGCTTGTAAATTGTTTAATTGTTCTGAAGTAAGAAAACGATATGAAGTCATAGAATATAAAGATTTAAAATTACTAAAAGTATTAAGTTTAAAAAATCAAATCATAATAAAATCAGACTATTTTTCAAAAAGAGAAGATGTATTAAAAGATTTATACTCTTATACTTTAACTTTTTCAACTTTGAGAATTGTTTACAGATTAACAAAAAATTTTATCAAATTTAACAGAAAACAGAAAGAAAGTAATTGATACATGTTATAATTATATATAATAATGGAATTTGTAATAATGAAAAGTGGTGATAATAATGAATATGGATCAAAAAAATAAAATGATTGAAGATTACATAAATAATATTTCAAATCAAGTTAATAGTCGGTATGATGGATTAATTGATAATGATAAAATATCTCGTGCCTTAATGATGTTTAAAGATTCTTCTGATGATTTGGAAACAGAGATTATTCCCAAAATAAATGAATTAGTACAAGAAGTTATAACTAATTATCTTAAAGCTAAAGAAAAAGAACAAAAAAGTAGAATGCTTAAAAATATAGAAAAAAATATTAATTCGGATTTTTTTATAGAAATGTTAAAAAAGGATTGGGAAGAGACTCATGATATTCAATTATTGGGAAAATTAATTGGCGAATTGTATATTCATCATATCATAAATAAAGATGGTTATGGATTTAAAAATTACATGACAGAAATTGAAAAACTATATTTACAATATAATGATAAACAAATATCTCCACAGCAATTCGAATTGCAAAGGGCTAAACTAATTTCAATGACAATAGGAATGAAAATGGGGATTGATCTAGATAAAGAAATATATAGCGAAGATATGGAAAGAATCAAAGATCACTTTTTACAAGAATATGTTTCCAATGGTTTTGTATCTCATTCATTTCCTGATGCTTATTATGAATCAATAATGAAAAATGGATTAATTTCTTCAACGGAATCAAGAGAGGATAAACCATTGGAAGTTCAAGAAATTCAAGATATTTTTATGAAAAAAGGTGTTGTTGCACCAATGGGAGGGTATCCTTATTATGGTGGCTCTGGAATATATTATGAACAGGATTTTACGAAAATGTTTTGGCACGCAATAGATTCTCCCGAATGGTTTAAATGGTTTACTTCATCTGATCATCTTACAGCTTATCATAAAAATATAGAAACATCTCCTTATATCTTAAGAAGCGAAAAAGATTGTAGAAGAAATATTGATGATTTATGTAGAAATGCTGAATTAGATGATACTGATACAAAAAAAGTAGTAAATTTTTATCAAAAACAATATGCCAAATTTATGTCTCCAAAGTTAAATGTTGCTCTAATTTCTAAAAAAACGGTTGGAAAAGACAATATACAGGATGCAGTTCCACAAAATATGGATTTACTTAGTACGATAAATTATGTATTAAAAGATGGAGCACATCAATATAGTGAGCACCAAGGAAATGTTTATAATGGAGTTATTCCACCTACAGAATTAAATATTTCTGTTATACCAAATGCTTCAATATATATTAAAGCAGATCACTATAGTAGAGAAACAAAAGAACATTTGTTAAATCCTGATAGTAATTTAGCAGTTTTACAAAATGCCGAAAAAAATAGAAATAGATTAGTTCCCTCTATGTCTTCAAAAGTAGAAAAAGTAAAAAGTGAAATTATGAATAAAAAAAAAGATAAAAATGGGATACAAATTCAACCACAGCAAATAAAAAAACAAGAGTCATTTGCACATAGAAGTCAAAGTGAAATACAAGTAAGTCAACAAATAAAACAAAAAAATAATATGATTAAGCAACAAAAAGCACAAAAACAACAACTTAATAAACCAAGAGTTAAAACTTTAACCAAATCTTCCCTAAATAGTAGTTCAACTGGTAGTAAAGGATTTACTAATGTGATCACATTATCATTAATTGTTAGCTTTGTTTGTGGTGCATTATTTATAATTGTTTATATGTTAATTAAGAGGTCATAATCAATATGAATGAAAATATAATAGATGAATACTTAGATAAAGAGAAATCCTATAAACGACTAAAAGAAGAATTTGAAAAACATAAGAAATTAATTATTGCCTATGATTTAGATAGTACAGTTTTCGACTATCATAATACAGGATCTTCATATGAAATGGTTAAAGATTTGATTAGAAAATACAAAGAATATGCTTATTTTATAGTTTTTACTTCTTCTGAACCAGACAGATATGATGAAATAGAATCAATTTTACAAAGAGAAAATTTGCCATACGATTCTATTAATGATGATGCACCATTTATCCCATTTAAAGGTAGAAAAGTATATTACAATATCCTATTAGATGATCGTGCAGGTTTAAATCAAACATATAATGAATTACTAAGATTATATAATGAAGTAATTATAAATCTATAATAACAATTAAGGATGTGATATTCATGGATAATAACTTAAATGTGAAAATTTTAGAATCATATGTTGAAATAGATAAAATTCATGATGATATTAATAATAAAATCTTCAATTTTATTACAAAAGCAAATGAACTCGTAGAATTATCAGAAGATGATTATCAAATCGAAAAAACATTAATGTTAAACAAAATATCATTGAAAGGTTATGTGTTAGATTCTGATTTATGCAATCAATTAGCTGAAAATAATATAAATGATTATTCAATAGATGAACTTAAAAATTATTTAGATCAATATGAGAAATCATTTAACACTGATTGTTCGAAATACTTATTAGCACTTTCTTTGTATGAAATAATAGAAGATATAGAAAAGCAAGCTGATTCAAAAATTGATTTAGAGATTAGTGAGTTAAGCAGTATAGTATCGAATATAAAGGATGTAAAAAATGTTGGCAAAAATGAATATGAAAATTTATATTACAAATTAAAGACTCAAGTAGATAGTTATTTTAAAAATAATAGATTAGATGAAAAATCTTATAATGCATGTATACAAATATTAAATGATATATTTAATTTTTATATTAGTGGTTATCCTAATATACCAGATGAATATTTATATCATGAAGATAATTAAACGACTATCTTTAAGAACAAGATAGTAACACACTACTAAGTCGGTAAACCAACTTAGGTGTGCAAAGGGAAAAATTCCCTTTTGAAACCCTTTTTAAGCAATAATTTTGCAAACTATCGTAAGCAAAGTTATTGCCTTTTTATTTCACTTTCGTTTCATAAAAAGAAAAAAAGACTACCACTTTCATCAGCACTTGCTGACAAAACGTGATAGCTTTTTTTTGAATCAAAACAACCTAATGCTAGTCTGCGAAAAGCAAAAGGTTGTTTTTTTTATGGTGTATCATTTGGTAATTTTGAATAATCATATTTTTCAGTACTCTTAACTAATTCTTTACTTATATCCTTTAATTCTTCTTTAATTTTATCTATCGTTAAAAAATCTTTATATATATCATAATTTTCTAATTTAGTAACAAGACTATTTATTCTTGATCGACACTCTCTGACATTATCACGTTTTTGGTAAGCATCATCTAATAAATCCATTTGAGATAATCTATATTCTTCTATTAAGTTTTTTAAATCTCTTGTAGATTTTCTATCTAGTGAACTTTCATGTTTAAACATATTTGCTGCTTGATTATAACCTGCTGCAGTTAGTAATAATTCTAAACTTAAATCTAATTCTTCTGCAATTCTTCCTAAAACTTCTATATCTATTTTTTTAATTTTTCCATTTTCAATGTCATTTAATGAAGAATGATGTATTCCTACTTTTCTTGCTAACTTTCTTTGAGAATAACCTTTCTTTTCTCTACCTGCTAGAATAATTAATTTTAAATCATATTTCATTTTATTATCGTTCATAAAACACCTCGATTTCCCCCCTTAAGTACCTATATCATAACATAGATAAAAAAATATTTCAATAATTTTGTCGGTAATTCTTGACAAAATTATAGTTATGATGGTATTATTAAATTGGCTGTAAAAACCGACAAAAGAAAGAGAGGTGATTTGGGTGGATGAGAATTAAACAACTAGAAGTACCACAAGAAGTTTGGGAAGATAAAAGAATCCCATACGAAACTAAATATGTATATGGATTTATCTTATCAAAAGGATTTGATAAAACAATCACACATTTAGATGTAGGAGAACTACAACAAACCTTTAAAATTAAAAATAAAGGTTTAAAGAAAAGTTTAGATATATTAGAGAATTTAAATTATCTAATATATAAAGACCACTCTCATGGTAGATATACCATAACCCTTAACTAAAGAGTCAAAAGCGTTAGTTAAGTAAGGTACAGTAAGATAATAAAGGCTTATGTTAGTACCTATTCTAGCAATAGAATGAACTAATTTGAAATAAGACATACTCAAAGAACTATGAAATAAAGGAAATGTATGTGTTATTTCAAATAATCAATCCCAAGAAACAGGATTTAAAATAAGGTTTCAGGGGTATTATTGTCTTTTTTTAGGTAGTGGCTTGTAGTAAATACGAGTTTTTTTGTTGGAAAAAATTAAAGGAAAGGAGAATGATGTATTTGAGAGAATTAAGTTATGAAGATGTTTTAAAAAGCAAAGTTGATACTATCTCACAATTTTATATTTTAGATTATTTAAAGGAGAACTTAAATATAAATGAATTTAAAATATATTTAGTTGATCGAGATAATATTAAAGTATTAGATAAAAATAATGAATATCTATATTTTCATTATGATAATAAAAATAAGAAAGTAGCGTACCGAGAAGAATTAAAAGAAAAAGAATACGAAATGGGTTTATAATTTATGGGTTGTATCTTGATAGATGATTCCATTGTAGCAAGTAAATTAATCAATTCAACAGATAAACTTGTATATGGTGTTATTACTTCACTAGCGAAGAATACAGGGTATTGTTATGCTAGTAATGATTATATTGGCAAAAAGGTTAATTTAAAGAAAAGGACAATGACAGAATCTATCAAAAG